>JANYGC010000027.1 GCA_025359425.1 Sphingomonadaceae bacterium | reverse complement strand
AAAGACCGCCCAAGTCGGCTCTGGCAAACTGCGTTGACAGAGCCGACTTGGGCGGCCGCCCCATGCAATGACCCGCGCCCTAAGCGGGTCACCCGAACGTTAGGCGAGTTAGCTAACTCGACTAAAAATCGCCCGATATTTCAATAGGATAACTGCGATTCGGGGCGATGAAAAGAGGTTAATTTACGGTGAACCGAATCTTCGGCGAGGGCCCGTTACCTAAAGTTCGATCCACACTTTCACCCGGGCCGGATCGACGCCGTACGCCTTGGCGACGAGGTGGCGCGCTCGGCCCAGTGCCTCGGCCAGCGCGTCGTCATCGCGCCCGGTCCGGAGTTGATCTTCGCTCACGCCAAGCCGCTCGGCCAGCGCGGTGATGCGTTCCGGGGTGGGCCGCGCTTTGCCCTGTTCCCATGCCCAGACTGTCGGCTTGCTGACGTGGAGCAGCGCGGCCAGAGCTTCGAGGGTCAGGCCTTGCTCCTTGCGCAACCGTGCGATGCGGACCGGCAAAGTATCTCCGGGATCGCCGGTGGGAACGGTGGGCGCCTGCGCATACAGTTCCAGAGCTCCAAGCGCGCTGGCGGGCACGGGCGTGTCGAACCGGCAACCATAGAAGTTCTCGCTCGTCCAGACGACGTGGGCCAGGGTCGTGCCAACCTGGGGCAAGGCAATTTCGATCCGCTCTGCCTCGGCCAGAGTAACGCCGCTTTCGATCAACAGGCCAGTGGAGGAGACGTTGTGGATCAGCACCCGTGCGTTCTGTCCCGAGGCGGTGGAACCTGTGGATTCAAACAGTAACTGGCGCCGCGCCGCGCGCGGACGCTGGGGATCGACCGGGAGGTCTTCGAAGTGGGCAGGGATCGGCATGGTTCGGGGCAACTTCCTCGTGCCCAGAACACTGCCGAAGCTATTAAGATCGGGTTACCGGCGCGGCTCCGCAGGCTGCCCCCACGTGAATAATGGGGTGGGGCGTGCTCCGCATGCTCCCTGGTGCAAGCCGGCGCTCACCAACGCCGCGACGACACAATGATAACCAGCACTTTGACGTCGCTTTCATCTGGGCCGTTTCAGAAACAAAAACGCCGCGGTCAACGTCCGTAATGTCGTTGAAACCAGCCACCCCAATCACCGCCGAAACGGCAACACCCGCCACTCGGTCAAACTGCGCCACAGCCATTCGAGCGGCCCTTGGCGGTAGCGGGTCAGCCACGGCTGGCTCCATGACAGGATCAGCGCCCAGACCAGCAGCACCAGCGTCCAGCGCTGCGCCGCGCCGAACTGGCCGAACAGGCCCAGGCCCCAGTCATAGCACAGCGCGGCCATCACCAGACTGGTGCCGAGGTAGTTGCTGAACGCCATCCGCCCGGCGGCTTCGAGCATTTGCCCCGGCACCCAGCGCAACAGGCGCGGCGCGGCAAGGACCAGCAGCGCGGCGTAGCCCAGCGCGATTCCGAGATGGGGCAGGGCGAGGCCGAAGCTGGAGGCGTAATGCATGGTGACTTCGGGGTAGTGATTGCGGGCAGCCCATAGCGTGAAGGCGATGGTGGCCGCGCCACCGAGACCGATCCCGGCGCTCGCCAGCCAGACCAGGCGCCGCCTCGGCCAAGCCCCCGCGAAGAACCCGCTGCGCAGCAGCGCCATGCCGAGCAGCATCCACGGCAGGGTCTCGCCCCAGTTGTAAGCGGCCAGGTTAAGCGGGGCGTCGGCGCGGTCGGCCAGCTTGGCCTTGACCTGCGCGGGCCACGACAGCTTGGCTTCGGCCGCGTCCTTCGCATCCTCAGCGCGGTACTGGGCGATGTCAGCCGCGTGTTGCTTTTGCACCGCTGGCGAAGCCGCACCGCCGCTTACGGTCATTTCTGTCGCCACGCTGGGCAGCCACATCGCCGCCCCCCACACCTGCCACAGGGCCAGCACCAGCGCCGCCGCGGTCACCAGCTGGACCGGTCGCCAGCCGCGCACCGCCAGCGCGACGAACCCGATCGCGGCATAGAGGAACAGGATGTCGCCGTCCCAGATCAGCGCAAAGTGGAGGTAGCCCAGCAGCAGCAACCACGCGAGCCGCCGCGCCTGCAGCCGCGCCCCGTCGCGCCCCGCGGCATTGGCGCGCTCGACGAACAGCAGCAGGCTCGCCCCGAACAGCACCGAGAACAGCGCACGCATCTTGCCTTCGAACAGCACGAACGTGAGCAGCCACGCGGCATGGTCCGCGAACACGCCGGGGCGCGGCATATCGGGCGAATAAACCGCGCTATCGGGCGCAACGAACCCCGCGACGTTGACCGCAAGGATGCCGAGCACGGCCACCCCGCGGATCAGATCGAGCGTGCGGATGCGGGTGGGGGAGGTCTCAAGCATAGATCATGACGGGATTGGGTTCATGCCGCGCGCACAACCAGCTTCAGCCCGGTACCGCGGCGCAAGTGATTGCCGCCGCTTTCAACTTGGCGCACGCCGCCTGCGCCCCAGCCTGGCTATACCCGCCCGCCTGCAGCTTGATCACCGCGCCGGCCTTGACGTTGAGCCGGGCGTGCCCAGCCAGTTCGGACCGGCCTTTGACCTTGGCCCACATCGCATCGGCATTGCTGGCGACCCCGAAGGCTCCCAGTTGCACGCGCCAGGTGCCTCCAGCGGCGGCGACGACAGGAGCCGGGGCGGGAAGTGCCTTGACTGCCGGGCGCGGGGCAGTAGCGGCGACGGCCACGCTCGGCGGCGGGCCCGGATGCACCGCTACCGGGCGCGGCGCAGGGGCAGCCGGGCGGGCATAATCGGCCCCCGCCGTGGCGGGGCTATCGCGCCCGGCAACGTGCTGCGCCTCGGTCACCGCGTTGCCGGCCGATGCGACGGTAGGTCCCTTGGTGGTGCTGATCGGTCCCGCTGTGCCGCCTGGTACCTGACTGCCCAGATCGACCGCTGCGAGCTGCCGCGCGCGGGTTGCGTCCGCCTCGCTGCCCAGCTCGACCGCGAGCTGCACGCCTTGCTGGCGCTGATCGAGCGGGATGTACTGGTCCATCTGCGCCAGCGCGCCGGCGGCCTGCGGCAGGCCCTGCTGCTGCGCCAAAGTCACCAGAGCATAGGCCCGCACCCAGTCCTTGGGGACCAGATCGCCGTTGAAATGCGAAATCCCGATCAGGTACTGCGCGCGCGGATCGCCGCGATCGGCGGCGGCGCGCAAATAGGGCAGCGCCTTGGCCCGCTCGCCGCGCTGGAACAGCAGCAGGCCGTAATTGTCCGCGGCTTGCAGATGGCCCATTGCGGCGGCCTGGCCAAACAGCTGCTCGGCGCGTCCGAGGTCTTGCGGAACCCCTTTGCCGAGCCGGTAGGCCTGCCCCAGGTTGAAGATCGCGTCGCTGTCGTCCTTGGCGGCCCCGGCCTGCCATTCCTTGACCGCAGCGGCGAAATCGCCCCGCGTCCAGGCGTCGACCCCGGACTTGGTATCGGCCACCGCTGGCGGGCTGACGAGCAATCCGGCCCCGAGCGCCAGCGCGGCAAGCAAAATGTTGCGACCCATCGAATAATTCCCGTGTCTTCGCGGCGGTTTACCTTTGGGTTCCGGCCTGCCCCCCGGCACGCCAGCCCACCGTACCGTGTTGTCGCTAACTGACATAGTAAACGCTCCCTTAGCAAAAGGTTTATGCGCGGTTAGCGCCGCAGGAGGCCGCGCGCCCGGCGACCCCGTTAACTCAAAATTAGGAACGATCTGCGATCCCCCACGGCAAGTCTTTTTGGGTTTGCGGCATTTTCTTAGGGGATAGACTTTGCGGGTACTGGCTTTGGCATCGCAGAAGGGTGGATCGGGCAAGACAACCTTGTCCGGGCATCTCGCCGTACAGGCGCAACGCGCCGGCGCCGGTCCGGTCGTGCTGATCGACATCGATCCGCAGGGGTCGCTGGCCGATTGGTGGAACGAACGCGAGGCCGAGTTTCCGGCCTTTGCCCAGACCACCGTGGCCCGGCTTGCCGCCGATCTTGCAGTGTTGCGCCAGCAGGGCTTTCGCCTTGCGGTCATCGATACCCCGCCGGCCATCACCATGGCGATCCAGTCGGTTATCAATGTGGCCGAGCTGATTGTCGTCCCGACTCGCCCCAGCCCGCACGATCTGCGCGCCGTGGGGGCCACGGTCGATTTATGCGAACGCGCCGGCAAGCCGCTGATCTTCGTGATCAACGCCGCCACGCCCAAGGCCAAGATCACTTCGGAAGCCGCAGTGGCGCTGTCGCAGCACGGCACCGTCGCGCCGATCACGCTGCACCACCGCACCGACTTTGCCGCCTCGATGATCGATGGCCGCACGGTCATGGAAGTCGATCCCAACGGGCGCAGTTCGGCCGAAGTGACCGCGCTGTGGAGCTATATTTCCGACCGGCTCGAAAAGAACTTCCGCCGCACCGTGTTCGCCGCGCCGACCGCCGTATCGTCGGTCCAGGGGATGCACCGCCCGGCTGGCGGCTTCGGCCGCCGCGTGGCCGGCTCGTAAGCGAAAGGCACCGCGGCATGGCCGATCATAAGCCCATCGCTTCGCTGACCCCGCGGCTGCTCGCCCGCAAAGGCGGGGCCAAACCGGCGATGCGCCCGCAAGCCAGCGCGCTTGCCGTGAGCCATGAAGAGTTCGGGCACGAAGATCTGGGCTGGAACGACATGGGCTATGACCATGGCCACGATGAAGGCGATTTCGGCCAGGTCGTCTCAATCGATTCGGGCCGTGAAGTGCCCGAAGTCGTCCGTCAGCAACGCCAGCTCGGCCGCGACGTCGAACGTCGCTCTGCTCTTGCAGAGGGCCGCCGTGCCGCCTTTACCCTGCGGCTCGATGCCGCGCGGCACCTGCAATTGCGCCTCGCCTGCACGATCACAGGCCGCAGCGCCCAGCAACTGATGATCGAAGCGCTCGACCGGCTGCTCGCCGAACAACCCGATATCGCCCTGCTCGCCGCGCAAGTGGCGAAGAGCCGCACATGACATTTTTCGAGGAAGGGACCACTCCCATGCAGACCAGCAACTTTCGTCGTTCGATCCTGCCGCTCGGCCTGGCCGGGGCTATCGCGCTTGCCATGGCGGCGGGTGCCGGGTTCAGCTCGGGCGCGGTCGCCAAATCGAGCACCGACAAAGCCGCCGCCGAAGCGCAGAAGGCGCTGAGCAAGGGCAATGTCGAAAAAGCGATCGGCCTTGCCGAAGGGCTGGTTGCGGCCAATCCGAAGAACGCCTCGTACCGGGCGCTGCTCGGTCAGGCCTACCTGCGCGCCGGGCGCTTCGAAAGCGCGGCAACCACCTTCAACGACGCGATGAAACTGGGCGACAACTCGGCCAAGACCGCGCTGTCGCTGGCGCTAGCGGATGTCGGTGCGGGTCGTGGCGGTGAAGCCGTGGCGATCCTGAACGATTGGCGCGACGCCATCCCGGCAGCAGACCTGGGCCTGGCTTATGCGCTGGCCGGCGAAAGCGGCCGCGGGGTCGCGATCCTGACGGACGCACTGCGCGGCGGCGACAATTCGCCCAAGGTGCGCCAGAACCTCGCCTATGCCTACGCGCTCGACGGACGCTGGCGCGATGCCCGGCTGATGGCCTCGCAGGACGTGCCCCCCGAACAGCTCGATGGCCGGATCAGCGGCTGGGTGATGCAGGCGCGGCCTGAAGATTCCAAACTGCGCGTCGCATCCTTGCTGCGCGTGCCGATGGTTGCCGACAGCGGCCAGCCCGCTGCGCTCGCGCTCAATGCCAGCGGCGATCAGGAACAGCTCGCTGCCGAAGGCGGCGCGGCCAAGACCGATGCCCCGGTGGTTGCGGCAGCAGGCGAACTGCCCGCCGCCGATGCGCCGCCCGCAAACCTCGCGCAATATGCTCCGGTCGATGCGCCTGCGGCTCCGGCAGCGGCCGCGCAGACCCCCGAAGCTTTCAGCCAGGCGTTCAATTCCGCTCCGGTGGTCCAGCCGTTGCCGCAGAGCGGACCCGAAGCGATGACCCCGCCGCGCGCCACGCGCACCGCGGTTGCCGCCCGGCCCAAGACGGTTGCGCATCGCCCCGGGCTGCGTCCGCGCCATGCGCTGGCCAAAGTCGCGGGTCGTGGTTCGTCGCATCTGGTCCAGCTCGGCTCGTTCGCGAGCGAGCAGGGCGCGCGCCGCGCCTGGGGGCACTATGCCGCCAAGAACCCCGAACTGCGTAATTTCAAGATGCGGATCACGCAGGCTGACGTGAAGGGCAAGCATTTCTGGCGCGTCGCCGCTGCCGGGCTTGACGGGCGCGGGGCTTCTGGCCTGTGCTCGGCGGTCAAGAACCGCGGCGGGGTGTGCTTTGCTTACGCTGCCAGCCGGCAGATGCCGGGCCGCGTTGCCAATGCTCCGGCGATGGCCAAAGTTGTGGTCAAGCCCAAGGTCAAGCTGGCGATGAAGCCGGTCGCAGCGGTGGGCCCGGCTAACGCCCGCCGCCACTGATTTCCAAGAGATAGTAACGGGAGCGCAGCCCCCTTCCGCTTCGGCGGGAGGGGGTTTTCTTTTGGGGATCAGGTGCGCTATTTGCATCCGCAAATAGCTTGGCAACACCGGCCCGCTCCCCCTGCCCGACCACCCCTATAGGGTACCATGAACGGGTGGTCGGGCAGGAAAACCCGGACGGGTTTTCCGCACCGGCGTCAGCCGGAGAATTAACCCACCGCGCTGCCGCCTTTGAACAGCGCCAAGACCCGGCCCTCGACGCCCTGCTTGTCGAACGGGGTGTTGCCCGCGCTGGCCGCCATCTTGTCCGAATCGACGATCCACGGCTTGACCGGGTCGATCAGTGCGATGTCCGCCTCGCGCCCGACCTCGAGTAGGCCCGCAGGTACGCCGAGCAGCTGCGCGGGATTGGCGGCAAGCAAGGCGAAGGCGTGGGGCAGATCGATCACGCCGTCACGCACCAGCCCCAAAGTCAGCGCCAGCAATGTCTCGGCCCCGGCCATGCCTGGCTCGGCATCGGCGAACGGGAGCCGCTTGTCCTCGGGACCGCGCGGGTCATGGCCGGAGGAAACAACGTCGATGGTCCCGTCAGCCAAGGCCGCGCGCAGTGCTTGGCGGTCGGCCTCGCTGCGCAAGGGCGGCGAGAGCTTCGTAAAGGTTCGGAAATCGCCGATTGCGGTGTCCGAGAGCATGAAATGCGCCGGGGTAACGCCCGCCGTGACCGTCAACCCGCGAGCCTTGGCCGCGCGCACCAGATCACAGGCCGCGCGGGTGGTGATCTGGCGGAAATGCAGCCGCGCGCCGGTCAGTTCGGCCAATGCGATATCGCGCGCCACCGCCAGCGCTTCTGCCTCGGCAGGGGCGGAGGGCAGCCCATAGCGTGTCGCCATTTCTCCCGCCGTCGCCACCGCCGCACCGGTGAGGCCAGCATCCTCGGCATGGGTAATGACCGTCAGCCCGAGCATCGCGCAGTACGATAGCAAACGGTGCATCGTCCCCGAATCGCCGATCCAGCGCCGCCCGGTGGCGACCGCCTTGGCCCCGGCATCGCGCATCAGCGCAAGTTCAGCCAGTTCGCTGCCCTCCAGCCCGCGCGTCGCTGCGGCCAGCGGGTGGACCCACAGGTCGGGCTTGCCCGACAGCGCCGCAAACCGCACCCGCGCCGGATGGTCGAGCGGCGGATTCTGGTCGGGCATCAAGGCCGCGCGGGTAATCCCGCCAAAGTGGAACGCCGCCTTGTCGATCGCGAAGACGCCGAGGTCGACCAGCCCCGGCGCGATCAGCAGGCCCTTGGCATCGATCACCGTATCGCCGGGCTGCGCGGAGACTTCACCCAGCGCCACGATCTGGCCAGCCGCGCAGCGAATTGCGCCAGTTTGCGGTGCGCCGGCGGGCAAAACCAGCCGGCCATTGGTGATCGTCAGCGGGGCGGCAGTGCTCATGCCCAACCCTCCACACCGCGCGCCTTGCGGGTCAGCACGTCAAGGCAGGCCATGCGGATCGCCACCCCCATCTCGACCTGCCGGGTGATCGCCGAGCGGCCGGGCAAGTCAGCGACATTGCTGTCGATCTCGACCCCGCGGTTCATCGGGCCGGGGTGCATCACCAGTGCATCGGGCCTGGCCCGCGCCAGCCGCTCGAGCGTCAGTCCGTAAAGGTGGCGATATTCGCGCGGAGACGGGATGAACTGGCCCGACATGCGTTCTTGCTGGAGCCGGAGCATCATCACCACGTCGGCGCCATCCAGCGCCGCGTCAAAATCGTGGAAGGGGGTCACCTTCATCTGTTCGATCCCGGCGGGCATCAAGGCCGGCGGGGCGCAGACGCGGACCTGCGCGCCCAGCGTGGTCAGGCAGTGAATGTTCGAGCGCGCGACCCGGCTGTGCAGGATATCGCCGCAGATCACCACGATCAGCCCGGCTATTTCGCCCCCCGTTCCCCGTGTTTTGAGGGCCGAGCGGATGGTCAGCGCATCGAGCAGGCCCTGCGTCGGATGCTCGTGCTGGCCGTCGCCAGCGTTGAGCACCGGGCAATCGACCTTGTCGGCGATCAGCTGCACCGCGCCGCTCGACTGGTGCCGGATGACGATCGCATCGGCGTGCATCGCGTTCAATGTCATCGCCGTGTCGATCAGCGTTTCACCTTTTTTAACAGAGCTTTGCGCGACCTGCATATTGACCACATCGGCACCCAGCCGCTTGCCCGCCAGCTCGAACGAAAGCAGCGTACGGGTGCTGTTTTCGAAGAAGGCGTTGATGATCGTCAGCCCGGCCAAGCGCTCGTCACGCTTGTGCGCAGAGCGCCCCAAGGTGACCCATTGTTCGGCTTCGTCCATCAGGAACAGGAGCTCCCACGGCGCGAGCTCGGCGAGACCAGTCAGGTCGCGGTGCGGGAAAGCGGCGGAGCCGGCTGGGTAGCGGTCCGAAGGGCGTGGGTCTGGCGATGTCATTAAAGTCGGTGCCATAGCGACGGCGGGGCCTCGCGGCAACCAGGTTGTCGGCAAGTGTGTATCGGCGGTTGGTCGAACCTGCGCTGGCATTTGTCTGCGGCGCTGCTAATGGGCCGATCGAAGCCACTGGACAGGACACCCGCATGCAATTCGCCCGCAAAGTCTGGCATCTGCTCGTCGCCATCAAAGATGGGCTGGTGCTGCTGCTCATGCTGCTGTTCTTTGCCGGGCTCTATGGCGCGCTCACGGCGCGGCCCAGCCAGGCGGCGCTCAAGGATGGAGCGTTGTTGCTCAAGCTCGATGGCGCGGTGGTCGAAGAACCAGCCGATCAGGACCCGCTCGACCTGCTGATCGGGAACGGAGCGCCGCTCAAGCAATACCGGGTCCGCGACGTGGTGCGTTCGCTCCAGCTTGCCGCCACCGACGATCACATCAAGGTGGTGGTGCTCGACCTGTCGAAGTTCACCGGCGGCGGGCTGGTCCACATGGAGGAAATCGGCGCGGCGATGGACCAGGTCCGCGCTGCCAAGAAACCGGTGCTGACTTATGCCGCTGCCTATATCGATGACGGGGTGATGCTCGCCGCGCATGCCACCGAAGTCTGGGCGCACCCGATGGGCGGGGCCTTCGTGATGGGGCCGGGCGGCACCATGCCGTATTATGGCAAGCTGCTGCGGAACTACGGGATCAAGGTCCACGTCTATAAGGTCGGCACCTTCAAAGACTTTGTCGAGCCCTACGAGCGCAACGATGCCTCGGCCCCGTCGAAGGAAGCGCGCACCGCGCTGTATGCAGCGATATGGGATGAATGGAAGGCCGATGTCATGAAGGCCCGGCCCAAGGCACAGATCGAACAGATCACCAAGGACCCGGTCGGCTGGTTCACCGCCGCCAAGGGTGACGCCGCGCAGGCGGCGCTCAATGCCGGGCTGATCGACAAGATCGGCGACAACGTGGCGTTCGGCGAACGGGTCAAGGGGCTGGCCGGCGCTGGCGACGACAAGGACCGGCCCGGCAGCTATGCTTACAGCAAGCCCGCCGCATTGCTCGCGGCGCATCCGCTCGGCAGTGACGGCAAGGCCGTGGCCGTCGTCACCGTCGCGGGCGAGATCGTCGACGGCAAGGCCGGTCCCGGCACTGCCGGCGGCGACCGGATCGCCAAGCTGATCGATCAGGCCAATGCCGACGGGGCCCCGGCGCTGGTGCTGCGGGTCGATTCGCCCGGCGGATCGGTGCTCGCCTCGGAACAGATCCGCGGCGCGCTCGAACGCTACAAGGCCAAAGGCCGCCCGGTGGTGGTCTCGATGGCCAACCTCGCGGCGAGCGGCGGCTACTGGGTTTCGACCCCGGCGCAGCGGATTTTCGCCGAGCCCGGCACGGTCACCGGCTCGATCGGGATCTTTGCGGTGATGCCGAGCTTCGAGGATACTTTGGCGCGCTACGGGGTGACCAGCGACGGGGTACGCACCACGCCGCTCTCGGGCCAGCCCGATCTGATCGGCGGATTGACGCCCGAAGCCGAAAAGATGCTCCAGGCCAATATCGAACACGGCTATGCCAGCTTCATCGGCCTGGTCGGCCAGTCGCGCGGCAAGACCCTCGAGCAGGTCGATGCGATGGCGCAAGGCCGGGTCTGGGATGGCGGGACCGCGCGGCAAAAGGGGCTGGTCGATGAATTCGGCGGGCTGCCCGATGCGCTCAAATACGCTGCCAGCGCGGCCAAGCTCGAAACATGGCACCCCAAATATTACGGGACCGAGGCCAAGGGCTATGGCGGGATGATCGCCAAGCTGCTGGGCGGTGACGATGACGCGGCCGACAGCGGCTCGCAAGGCCGCGATCTGGCCGGACTGATGGCCATGCGCCAGCAAGACGGCCTGACCCGTGCCGCCGCCGGATTGCTGCGCTTGGGCAGCGTGCAGGGCGCGCAAGCTTATTGCCTCGACTGCGCAATTGCTGCGCCCGCGCCGCAGCCCGAAATGCGCGGCAATTGGCTGGTCAAGCTGGCAGTCGTTCTCGGCTTGCGTTGAGTCCGGCCATCCCTGCTTGCCCTTTGCGCGAGGGACCACTAAGGGCCACGCCTTGATTTAACTCTTCGTCGGGCCGCGGGCGTGGCGGAATTGGTAGACGCGCTGGTTTTAGGTACCAGTATCGCAAGATGTGGGGGTTCGAGTCCCTTCGCCCGCACCAATTTTCCTGCCCCGACCAGCGCCGCAAAACGTATCAGAAGGCTTCATTTGTCATGCAGATTGTCGAGACCACCAACGAGGGTTTGAAGCGCAGCTACAGCGTCAAGATCGCGGCCAAGGATATCGCCGCGCGGATCGATGGCGAAGTCGCCAAGATCGCCCCCGACGTGCGCATGCCCGGCTTCCGCCCCGGCAAGGTGCCCGCCAACCTGGTTAAGAAGATGCACGGGCCGCAGCTGCATCAGGAAGCATTGAACACCACGGTGCGCGAAGCGGTCGACAAAGTGATCGGCGACAACCAGCTGCGTCCCGCGATGCAGCCGCAGATCGCGCTGGGCGAAGGGTATGAGCAGGGCAAGGACGCCGAGCTCACGGTCGAGCTCGAAGTGCTGCCCACCATCCCCACCCCGCAGATCGACGGGCTCAAGCTCGACAAGCTGGTGGTCCCGGTCAGCGATGGCCAGGTTCAGGAGCAGCTCACGCAGCTCGCTTCGAACGCCAAATCATTCGTCGACGCCAAGAAGGGCAAGAAGGCCGCGACCGGCGATCAGCTGATCATCGATTTCCTCGGCAAGGTCGGCGGCGTGCCGTTCGATGGCGGCAAGGCCGAAGACGCCGCGCTCGAAATCGGTTCGGGCCGGTTCATTCCGGGTTTCGAGGAGCAGCTGGTCGGCGCCAAGGAAGGCGATGAAACGACCATCACCGTGACCTTCCCGGCCGATTACCAGGCCACTGAGCTTGCGGGCAAGGTCGCCACCTTCGATGTGACCGTGAAGTCGGTGAAGGTCCCCGGCGAGAGCAAGATCGACGACGATTTCGCCAAAGGCCTCGGGCTGACCAGCCTGGAACAGCTGCAGGGCCTGCTGCGCGGCCAGCTCGAGCAGGAAACTGCCGGACAGACCCGCACCCAGATGAAGCGCGCGCTGCTCGATCTGCTGGCTGCCGGGCATGACTTCGACGTGCCGCCGACCATGGTCGAGGCGGAGTTCGAACAGATCTGGGCGCAGCTCAACCAGGAAGCACAGCAGGAAGAAGATCCCGCCGCTGCATTGGCCGAGATCGAAGCCGAAAAGGACGATTACCGCGCGATCGCCGTGCGCCGCGTGCGGCTTGGTCTGTTGCTGTCCGAAATCGGCCAGGCCAATGGCGTCGAAGTCAGCGCGCAGGAAATGAACATGCTGATGCAGCAGGCCGCGCAGCAATACCGCGCCGAAGACCGCCAGCGGTTCATGGAATATATCCAGCAGGACGCGCTCGCCGCCGCGCAGCTGCGCGCGCCGCTGTACGAGGACAAGGTCGTCGACTTCCTGTTCGACAAGGCCGAAGTCACCGAAAAAACCGTGACCATGGCAGAACTCCAGGCCGCGATCGAAGCCGAAGACGCGGCACCTGCTCCGGCCAAGCCCGCCAAGAAAGCCGCGCCGAAGAAGGCTGCGGCGAAGGCTGAGTCCGAGCCTGAAGCCAAGCCGGCCAAGGCTGCCGCGCCCAAGAAGGAAGCTGCTCCCAAGGCCGAAAAGCCTGCCGCTGAAAAGCCCGCGCCTGAAAAGAAGGCCCCGGCCAAGAAGGCTGCGCCGAAGAAGTAAGCCGGATTACCGGTTCAAGATGCAAGGGCGTTGCCGCAAGGCAGCGCCCTTTGTCTATTCACCCCACCGCTTGAACCGGGGCTTGCCCAGCACCGCAGTCCGCGCGCGCTCATAAGCCGCGCCCAGATCGAGCATGCCCTTGTCGCCCCATTGCGGGCCGATGAAGCTCAGCCCGATCGGCATCCCCTCAACCTGCCCCATCGGCACGGTCAGGTGCGGATAGCCCGCAATCGCTGCGAGGCTCCCCGCGCCGACCGAGGCGAAGTGGTCGCCGGTGACCAAGTCGATCATCCACGCCGGGCCTTCGGTCGGGGCGATCAGCGCGACCACGTTGTGTTTGGCCAGCAGCGCATCGATCCCCTCGGGCCCGGCCAGCCGGAACGAGTTGGCGCGGGCCTTGTCATACGCGGCACGGTCCACGTTCTTTTCCGCGCGTTCGAAGCTGTCCTGCCCGAACCAGCGCAGTTCGGTGGCGGCATTGGCCTGGTTGAACGCGATGACATCGGCGAGTGATTTTACGGGGATATTGCCGGGCAGGGCGGACAGGTATTTGCCCATGTCCTCGCGCAGTTCGAAATAGAGGACGGTGCCTTCGTCGGTGCCCATCGCCTCGGGAAAATCGTAGTCGATCGGCACGAGGATCGCGCCTGCTGCGGTCAGGTCGGCCTGCGCCTGATCGAACACTTTTTTTACCCCCGGATGCCGCCCGGCCTGCTTGCGCAGCACACCGATGCGCACGCCTTTAAGGCTGCTGGTGCCGAGCCCCACGGTGTAATCCTGCTTGTGCTTATCGGCCTCGATAGTTGCGGAATCCAGCGGGTCGCTCCCGGCAATCACGCTCAGCACCAGCGCCGCGTCGGCCACGCTGGTGGTCATCGGCCCGGGGGTGTCCTGGCTGTGGCTGATCGGGACCACATAAGTGCGGCTGACTAGGCCCACCGTGGGCTTGAACCCGACGATCCCGTTCATGCTCGCGGGGCAGGTGATCGAGCCGTCGGTCTCGGTCCCGATTGCGGCCCAGGCCATACCGGCGGCAATCGCCGCGCCGCTGCCCGAGCTCGAGCCGCACGGACTGCGGTCGGTGGCGTAGGGGTTCTTGGTCTGCCCGCCCACCCCCGACCAGCCCGACGAGCTGGCCGAAGAGCGGATGTTGGCCCATTCGCTGAGGTTGGTCTTGCCCAGAATCACCCCGCCATCGCCGCGCAGCCGTGTCACTAGCGGCGCATCGCGGCCCGTGCGGTTATCTTTGAGCGCCAGGCTGCCAGCGGTGGTGGCAAACTCGGCGGTTTCGATATTGTCCTTGATGAGCAGGGTGTGGCCTTTCAGCCGGCCCGTGTTGGCCATTTGTGCCGACCGAATTGAGGCATCGGAATTGACCACGATCACCGCATTGAGCTGCGGCCCGGCCGGGGCATCATCCAGCCGGGCGATGGTCGCGATCTGGGTTTCGGTTCGCTCGTAGGCCTCAAACGTGGCGGTGGCCGCCGAGTTGGCTTTTTCCGCCTTTGTCGGCTTATCCGCACGCGCCATTGCAGGCTGGGCGAGCGCGAGCGCGGACAGGACGGAAAAGGCAACAAGACGCATGGCAAGCACTCCGAGGGTTACGGTGCCATGCTGAAGCCTAGCCGCCCGCGATGCAATCAAGATCTACGCATCCAGAAACACGACTCTCCGTGTCCCTTGCCGCAATTGGGGACACCAATAGCAAGTCCCCATTGCACGGTGTACCAGGCAGAGAGGCGCTTCGCTTGAGTTTGGAGGTTGAGTAAAGTGCCCGCCATTCTTCACCGTAATTCCCAGTCCGATGGTGATCGAAGAGAAATGGATTGCCAGCCAAATCGGCTTGTGAGCATAGTGAGAGAGCCAAGGGAGGCGCTTAGCGAGGGCAAGGTCAGTTCTAGCCTCCCGGTCAGGCCACTGGCTGAAGGAACGAGCCATGAAATTTGGATCGAGTAGCTCTTGGCGGATCAGCTTCGTAACGATTGCAGCGAGCGTCGGAGTTCTATTATCTTGCGCCGCGGCGAATGCAGCTGATGGTTCGCTGTTCAGGTCAAAAACCGAACTCTATGGTCTCACGATCAGCCCAGGCTGGAGCCTGGATGACAGCAGTTTTACCCAAAATGCAGGTGCCGACGCGGCATTCGCGCCCGGCGGTGACCGCTCACAAGGTAGCGTATTTGTTACCATCTCCAGAGCAAACGGTTCGCTTGAATACGAAGTAACTGACTATACGCAGGGTAGGTCAATCAGCGGGAAGCGTTGGGTGAAAATTGATCGATCAGACTGCATTACTTTCGCCCAGCTAGAGGGAACTGTATATCATAATTCTATAGTCTGCCAGGTCACCGTTCCACTCAGCAGCGGCCCTCAAAAGGTAGCTTTCATATTGACTAGCTCAGCCACGCCATCCCACTATGATCAGCAAACTCCGGTCTTCTGGCAAATGGCAAACTCAGTCCGATGGGGACCCGGCATCTCGCCTTAGAGGATTCTTTGGTTGCCGCCTGGGTACAAAATGTTTCTGACCGGGTTCCGGGTTTGAGCGCAGAATGAAGGTGGTGCACTCCGGTCATGCCACGGCGCGGTTCGCCGCCCATCGCTGAAACCGGTTAACGCCCTTGAACATCGCGGCACCAGCGCCGACATAAGGCCACCAACCAGACGAGGACCTTCATGCGCGACGTTTACGGCACCGCTTCCGTCAATTCATTTGGCAGCCACGACAGCTTCCACCGCGATTCCATCACCGGTGCGCTGATCCCGGTGGTGGTCGAACAATCGAGCCGCGGTGAACGCAGCTTCGACATTTATTCGCGGCTGCTGCGCGAGCGGATCATCTTTGTGACGGGCGAGGTCGAGGATCACATGGCCTCGGTCATCGTCGCCCAGCTGCTGTTCCTCGAAAGCGAGAATCCGTCGAAAGACATCTCGATGTATATCAACTCGCCCGGCGGGGTGGTGACGGCCGGCATGGCGATCCACGATACCATGCAATACATCAAGCCCAAGGTTTCGACCGTGTGCATCGGCCAGGCCTGCTCGATGGGCAGCTTCCTGCTCGCCGCGGGTGAGCCGGGAATGCGGGTTGCCTTGCCGCAGGCGCGAATCATGATCCACCAGCCTTCGGGCGGGGCGCGCGGCATGGCCAGCGACATCGAGATCCAGGCGCGCGAAATTCTGCGGCTCAAGGAAACGATGCACGAACTTTATTCCAAATACACCGGCAAGTCGGTCAAGCAGGTGGCCGATGCAATGGACCGCGACACCTGGATGAGCGCCAATGAGGCCAAGGACTTCGGGCTGGTCGACAAGGTCTTCGAAAGCCGCCCTGAAGGTGAAACCGACGGCAGCGGCAGCGGCGGGGCACCGACCTGACTCGGACGGCGCACTACCAATAAGTAACCTTGCCGCTTCAGGCGCGGGCAATCTGACCCGTGCTATTGTGACAGGATTGATAAATGCGATTGCCTGTTTAGAGTCAGGCGATTCTCGCGGCGGCGCGGGGTAACGGACGGAAGCATGACGAAACTGAGCGGATCTGACACCAAGAGCACCCTGTACTGCAGCTTCTGCGGGAAGTCGCAGCACGAGGTGCGCAAGCTGATTGCCGGGCCGACGGTATTCATCTGCGATGAATGCGTCGAGCTGTGCAACGACATCATCCGCGAGGAAACCAAGGCCGGGATCGCCGGGAAAAAGGGCAGCGATGTCCCGACCCCGCGCGATATCTTCGAAACGCTCAACGACTATGTGATCGGGCAGGACCGCGCCAAGCGCGTGCTTTCGGTGGCGGTGCACAACCATTACAAGCGGCTCAAGCACAGCGGCAAGGGCGGCGAGGTCGAGCTGTCGAAGTCGAACATCCTGCTCGTCGGCCCGACCGGCTGCGGCAAGACGCTGCTCGCGCAGACGCTGGCGAAAACCTTCGACGTGCCGTTCACGATGGCCGACGCGACCACGCTGACCGAAGCGGGTTACGTGGGCGAGGATGTCGAGAACATCATCCTCAAGCTGCTCCAGTCGAGCGACTACAATGTCGAAAAGGCGCAGCATGGGATCGTCTACATCGACGAGATCGACAAGATCAGCCGCAAAGCCGAAAACCCCAGCATCACCCGCGACGTATCGGGCGAAGGCGTGCAGCAGGCGCTGCTCAAGCTGATGGAAGGCACCACTGCCAGCGTGCCGCCGCAAGGGGGCCGCAAGCATCCGCAGCAGGAATTCCTCCAGGTCGACACCACCAACATCCTGTTTATCTGCGGCGGGGCGTTTGCCGGTCTCGACAAGATCATCGCCGACCGGCTGCAAAAGCGCTCGATCGGGTTCGGCGCGCATGTCGCCGATCCGGACAAGCGCCGGGTGGGTGAGCTGCTCCAGAAGGCCGAGCCGGAAGATTTGCTCAAGTTCGGGCTGATCCCTGAATTTGTCGGCCGTCTGCCGGTTATCGCCACCTTGGAAGACCTCGATATCGAGGCTCTGGTCAAGATCCTGAGCGAGCCGAAAAACGCGCTGATCAAGCAGTATGCGCGGTTGTTCGACCTTGAAGACGTGGCGCTGACCTTCACCGACGATGCGCTCCAGGCGATTGCCAAGCGCGCGATCGAACGCAAGACCGGCGCGCGCGGGCTGCGCTCGATCGTCGAAGGGCTGCTGCTCGATACGATGTTCGATATCCCGACCGAGGTGGGCATTGCCGAAGTGGTGGTGGACCGCGACGTGGTCGAAGGCCGCAAGGAACCGGTGCGGGTCCTGAAGGGCAAGGAACAGGCGGCTTAGGCTTCTCGCTTATTCCTCCCCTCTTGGGGGAGGTGGCAGCGCGCAGCGCTGACGGTGGGGGCAACTTCTCGCTCAACGATGGCATGCCCCCTCCGACCCGCCCTTGGCGGGCCACCTCCCCCAGAGGGGGAGGATTGAGTAGGGCATTGCTAGATTACGCCTGCGCTCACTTCGCCTGATGGAACACCACGTCGCCGTCCCTGGCGACCGAGACGTCCTTCTGGTTGCTCGACTGGAGCAGCCAGGTGCCGCCGCTCTGCACCCAAGTGTCGGCGGTCAGCACGGTAATGTCGAGTTTTGCTGGTTTGCCGTCTTGACCGGGCCGGTCCATGTGGATTTCCATCTGCTGCTCAACCTTGGCAGTGGTCCCGCTGATTTGCGCCGAAACGATTGTGACCTTGGGGGCAACGCCGGCATTGCCCGGGCGCTTGTCCATCGCCTCGCGCATTTCGGCGGCGTTGTGTTCGTTCCCCTGGATGTCGATCATCACGAAGTCGGGCGCGGTCAACTTGCCTAGCGCAACAGTGTCCTTGGCCAGCGTGGCGGCGGTGAGTTCGGCATAGCGCGCCTCGAACACTGCCTTGGCGTCCTGCGCATAGGCCGCTCCGGCTATGCTGACTGCGATTGCGGCGCCGGCCAGCCACGGACGCATGCTCGAAAAGGCCATGAAATGTCTCCCTGCTGCTCCGACCCGGAGCGAAAGTGTGCCGTGCGGTTATAGCGCTGAACGGAAACCACGGCTGAACGGTTCGATCAATGCGCGTGGTGGCTCGGCAAGCTGCAATCATCGCTGCCGCATTCGATCTGGATCGTGGCGTGGTGGATGCGAAAGCGCTGTTCCAGGGCCTGCCCGACGTCACGCAGGAAGGCGTCGCCGGTCACGCCGCCGGGGATCACCAAGTGCGCGGTCAGCGCGCATTCGGTGGTGCTCATCCCCCAGATGTGCAGGTCGTGCACAGCGGTAACCCCGGCCTGCTCGCCCAGGAACGCCCGCACAGCGGCTTCATCGACATGCCGCGGCACCGCCAGCAGGCCCATCTTGACCGCTTCCTTGAGCAGGTCCCAGCTCGCCCAGGCCAGCCCCACCGTAATCGCCAGGCTGGCCAGCGGATCGATCCAGTTCTGGTTGGTCAGCAAGACCATCAGCCCGACAAACACCACGCTGGCAGAAACCACCGCGTCGGCCATCAGGTGCTGGAACGCGGCGCGCAGGTTGAGATCGTCCTTGCTGCCTTTGGCGAACAGCAGCGCCGAGGCGAGATTGACCGCGATCCCGGCAGCGGCGACGATCATCACTTGCCCGCCGTTGACCTCGCCCGGCTGCCACAACTTTTGCACCGTCTCGAGCAACACCGCGCCCAGCGCCACCCACAGCAGCGCGGCATTGGCGATCGCGGCGAGGATCGAACTCGATTTGAGCCCGTAGGTGTAACCCGGACCGGCCGGCCGCGCGGCGAGCACGCTGGCCCCCCAGGCGAGCAGCAACGACAGCACATCGCCCAGGTTGTGCCCCGCATCGGCGAGCAGCGCGGTCGATCCGGAGATGAAGCTGGCGACGGTTTCCACGACGACGAACAGCGCGTTCATCGTCACCGCCAGCGCGAAGGCCTTGCCGTGGCTGCTGGGGGGAGGGTGATGATGATGGCCGTGCCCGTGCCCATGCGAGTGGCCATGATCGTGCCCCGCGTGCTCCTGCGAATGATCGTGCTGCGCGGCCATGGCTCCACCTTTGTGGCATGCGTTGCACAAATGCCGCAGTGCAGCAACAATCGTGAGCGGGCCGTTTGCGAATTAACCCCGCTTGTCAGGCATGCAGTCAAGATTTCTTTCCGTTCGTTGCGTCAATCATGGGTTGCGTGAAACGACGTTGCCAAACTGCCGTGATTGCGCGCCACGCTGCTTTAACAAGTCACAGGCCTGTCACATCACCCTGTTTAGGACAGGACGCCGCTCGCTTATGAGCGGACTAGCGGGCGGGGGCGAAGCGATTCGCGGCATCCCCAAGCCTTACAAAGTCATTTCGAAATTCAGTCTCGAAACACGCTCGATCAAATTGGGGAAATCAACGCAATGCGCATCTCTTACGCCTTGAGCGCCGCGGCCAGCACCCTGGCCATCGGCATCGCCGCCCTGCCGGGCGCAGCTTTCGCCCAGTCGACCGGTTCGCAGGATGCCGAGCGGGACATCGTCGTCACCGGGACCCGCGGGCCGCAACAGGTCGCCGGCGTTTCCTCGCCCGATACCCCCAAGGCCAAGGCCGTCCTGACGCAGGAAAACATCAGCCGTGCCGGCGCCGGCCAGACCGTGCTCGACACAATCAACCAGATCCCGGGCGTCAGCTTCCAGAACAACGATGCCTACGGCTCGTCGGGCGGCACGCTCACCATCCGCGGCTTCGATTCGACCCGCATCAGCCTGACTTTCGACGGCGTGCCGCTGAACGATTCGGGCAACTACGCGATCTATTCGAACCAGCAGATCGATCCTGAATTGATCGAACAGGTCAACGTCAACCTCGGCACCACCGACGTCGACAGCCCGACTGCCTCGGCGGTTGGCGGCACCGTCAATCTGCGCACGCTGACCCCCAGCCACGATCTGGGCGTGATGGTCTCGGGCTCGATCGGCGAGTGGGGCTATTACCGCATCTTCGAAAAGATCGAGACCGGCGACCTGACCAGCAGCGGCACCCGCGCGTGGTTCTCGGCCAGCCGGACTGAAAACAACGTGCCCTACAACGGCTATGGCAAGATCAGCAAAAAGCAGTTCAACGGCAAGCTCTACCAGCCGCTCGGCGGCAACGATTTCATCGCGATCGCCGGTCACTACAACCAGAACCGCAACAACTTCTTCGGCTCGCTGCCGCTGCGCAACGACACCACCGTAACCCCGCAAAGCAACCTCACCCCGCGCGTGGTCGGTCCGAATACCGCCAACCGATTCCCGATCACCAAGGAAGAGCGGTTCTACACCACGCTCAACTATCCGTGCTCGCTCGATACGCCGCAGGCCGGGGTGATCGACTCGCCGGTTGCCGCGCCGACCAACAAGGCCAGCTGCGGCACCGAGTTCGATCGCCGCTACAATCCGTCCAACACCGGCAACGTGCGGGTTACTTCGCGCTTCACGCTCGCCAGCGACCTCGTCCTGACGGTCGATCCGAGCTACCAGTTCGTCAAGGCCAATGGCGGCGGCACGGTGACCGGCAACGAAGGTCTGCGCGATATCAATCCGTTGGGCGGGACTGCTCCGACCCAGGGGAACCTGCCCACGATCAGCTGCGCCAACACGCCCAGCAGCGCCACCACCAACTGCATTCCCGGGTTCATCGGCGGCGGCTACTTCTTCGGCCGCGACCTCAATGGTGACGGCGACACGCTCGACACCGTGACGGTGCTGGCACCGAGCCAGACCCAGACCAAGCGCATCGGCGTGATCGCCGGCCTGAAGTGGGCACTCGACACCAACAACACGGTGCGTGTCAGCTACTCTTACGACCGGGCGCGACACCGGCAGACCGGCGAAGTCGGCCTGCTGACGATCAATGGTGAGCCGATCGACGTGTTCCCATCGAATGCCGGGCTGACCACGTCGGGCGGGTTCATCATGCAGAAGCGTGACCGTCTGTCCTACGCGATCCTGCACAAGGTGGCGGCCGAATACACCGGCAAGTTCGCCGACGGCAGCCTGATCGTGAACGTCGGCGTCGCTGCCCCGTTCTTCCGCCGCAACCTGACGAATTACTGCTTCACCACTTCGGCGGGCGGGTTCCTCGATTGCTTCGGCCAGAACGCCACGCTCAACGGTGCCTACGCCGCGCAGAACCCTTATTCGTTCAACTCGACCACCAACGCGGTGACCGGGGTTGCCGTTCCGCAGCAGCGCGTGTTCAACTATCACAAGATCCTGCCCAACGTCGGCTTCGTCTATCATGTCGGCGGCGATGTGTCGTTCTTCGGCAACTACTCGAAGGGCCTCTCGGTCCCGGGTACCGACAGCTTGTACAACGCGTTCTACTATCCGGCCGGCACCCCGCAGGCGATCCCCAAGCCCGAAACCACCGACAACTTCGATGGCGGTGTGCGCTATCGCTCGGGCCTGGTTCAGGGCGAGTTTTCGGTGTTCTTCAACCAGTTCCACAATCGCTTGGCCACTGCCTACGATCCCGAACTGGACCAGAACGTTTACCGCAACCTGGGCAACGTGAAGAAGTACGGCTTTGATGGCTACCTCGCGATCCAGCCGGACAGCCATATCGATCTCTATGCATCGGTCAGCTGGATCGATTCAAAGATCCAGGACGATATCGTGGTTGGCAGGAACCTTGACCTGACGCCGATCCTCGCCCCGACCGCCGGCAAGCGCGAATCGGGTGCGGCGACCTACACCTTCGGGCTGGGTGTGCGTGGTCACTTCGGTCCGTTCGATTTGGGCTTCATCGCCAAGCGCACCGGGCCGCGGTACATCTACGATACCAACCTGCCGACCTTTACCGGCACCTATGTCCCGGGCGGTGCCAAGGCCTGCCCGACTGTGCCGAGCTGCACCACCGCGATCGTGCCTTCGCCCACCCAGATCGCCAACACCGCCCAGATCTATGGCGACAAGGCGCCGGCCTACTGGCTGGTCAACCTCGACGCGCGGCTCAAGCTGGGCTGGATGGGTCTGAACGACAACACCTACCTGCAGCTCAACGTCTACAACCTGTTCGACAGCTTCTACGTCGGCGGGTTCGGCGGCGGGCTGATCCAGTCGAACACCTTCAGCCGCACCACCGGCCTCGCCAGCTACGGCAACCCGGGCTTCGTCCAGATCGGCGCCCCGCGCACGGTCAGCGGCACGGTAGTGGTGAAGTTCTGATTGGTTGGAACTGCCAGACTGAAACGGGAAAGGGGCGCTGCGGCGCCCCTTTCTTTTTTTGCTGATCCGGCCTCGATGGTCTACTCGTAAACGCAAGCATCCATTGCCCCGCTTCGCACCACCCCGCTGCGCGCGGCAATGGCATTGCCGTGGCGGCGGGTGAAGCCTGAGGGATCGGCGACTTCGCGGCGTTTGGGCGCGGGCAGCGCGGCGGCGATCCGGGCCGCCTCGACCTGGCCCAGATGCGCGGCGGAGTGATTGAAATAACGTTGCGCCGCGGCCTCGGCCCCATAGGTCCCGACCCCGGTTTCAGCGACGTTGAGGTAAACCTCCATAATCCGCCGCTTGCCCCAGATATTCTCGATCAGGAAGGTGAACCACACCTCGAGCCCCTTGCGCGCATAGCGGGTCCAGCCGGTGCCCTGCCACAGGAACACGTTCTTGGCGGTTTGCTGGCTGATCGTCGAACCGCCGCGCAGCCGCGAACTGTTGGCGTTGCGTTGCAGCGCCTGTTCGATCGCAGCAGTATCGAACCCGGTGTGACTGCAGAATTTGGCATCTTCGCCCGCGATCACTGCATCGACCATGGTCCGGTCGATCCGGCTCAATGGCGCCCAGTCCTTGTCGAAGCCGTTGCGGTCGAGCACCATGGTCAGCGTGACCGGCACCGGGACCCATTTATACAGCAGGGTCACGCCCACGCTCAGCACCACAAACCAGACGATCAGCCGCCCGATCCACCAGCCGGTGTTGTAGATGAGGCCGCGCTGGGCGGTGGGGCGGCTGGGTCGGAGGAAACGAAGCATCGCCAAGGTGTTTAACCCCGCGCGCTGGCTCTGCAAGCAGCGTGCTGGTAGATTGCCCGATGCGCTGGTTCCTGCTTGGCCTGTTTCTCGCCTCTATAGCATCGCCTGCCTTGGCGCAGGACGCGGATTTCTGCGTTGATCGACCGGGTCTGGGAACCCCCGCCTGCACGATCGGTCCGGGTCAGGCGATGATCGAGTTGGGCTTGGTCACTTGGGATCACACGGCCGATCCGGCTGCTGTCGGGGATGATGTGACCTACGGCGACCTTTTGATGCGGGTCGGCCTTGATAGCCGCACTGAAATCCAATTTGCGGTGGGCGGTTATGTGACAGCGCGCAGTCGCGACCGGCTTAGTGGAAGTACGACCCATGCCAACGGACTGGGGGACACTTCCATCGGCCTGCGCCGCAGCCTGACCGGGCCAGGTGGCCCGGTCGCGCTACAGGCCTTTGTCACCTTGCCGACCGGGCGCAGTGGCGTCGGTGCCGGAGATTGGGGTGTGGGAATATTGTTGCCGATCGGTATCACATTGCCTGCGGGGTTCGAACTCGACCTCACGCCCGAAGTCGACGCGGCGGTCAATTCAAGCGGCACGGGGCGGCACCTAGCCTGGGGCGGGGTTGCCGGGATAACGCACGCCGTCGCACCCAGACTTTCTCTTGCCGTTGAACTCGGGGCCATGCGCGACAACGACCCAGCCGGGCGTGCAACCGACGTGCGCAGCGCGCTGTCGCTGGCTTGGCAGGCAGGCAAGGATTGGCAGTTCGATCTTCAGGGCGATGTAGGGCTGACCGCTGCTGCGCCGCGCCATTCGCTGATGCTGGGACTGGCGCGGCGGTTTTAAGCAACAGCGAAGATCAAAGAAAAGGGGCCGGATTGCTCCGGCCCCCCAATCTTGTCGCATCGCTGCGGTGGTTACATGCCCGAACCCGGACCGTAGGTGATTTCCACCCGGCGGTTCTGCAGTTCGCGCACACCGTCTGCCGTCGGCACGCGGTTGTTGCTTTCGCCGAAGCCCTGGCTGGTGATCGCCCCGCCCGGAATGCCGTGCGAAGTGAGGTACGAGGTGACCGCAGTGTTGCGGCGTTCCGACAGGGCCTGGTTGTAAGTGACGCTGCCCGAACGGTCGGCGTAACCCGCGAGCATGATCGGCACGCTGGCGCAGTTGGCATAGGCCGTGACCGCGCTGTCGAGGATCGTGGCGGCTTCGGGCGTGATGTCCGACTTGTCCCAGTCGAAGAACACGATGTACGGGCCCTTCTCGCAGACCGGGGCAGGCACCGGAACCGGTACGGGGACCGGCGCAGGCACGGGCACGGGCACCGGCACGGGGACCGGCACCGGAATGACGGCACCGCCAAAGTTGTAACCCAGCGTCAGCATCAGCGAGTGCGAACGGAAGCGGGTTTCAACCGGAGCGCGGCCGCCGCTGATCAGGTTCACATTGTCCTGGTTGTAGAGACGGTACTTGAGCCCGAGGTCGACATGGTCGGTGATCGGGTAACGGATACCCGCCAGCGCCTGCCAGGCGAAGCCGGTGTCCGAATCGTTGATATCGAACGCGGTACCGGTGGCATCGGCCAGAACCTTGACCCGGCCAACACCGGCGCCGCCGCCGACGAAGCCCTGAAGGCCGTCATCGGGACCGAAGTCGAGCAAGCCGTTCATCATGAAGCTCAAGGCACTGACGTTGCCGGTGAGCGAGCCGCTCGAATTGGCGAACGTGGTCGAGGACGAGACGTTGAAGCCATCGACCGAAGCCCGGCGATAACTGGCTTCGGCTTCGAGACGGAACCCGCCGAAGTCATAGCCGATGATCCCGCCGACATCGTAGCCGGTCTTGCTGTTAAGCGTGCCGAAACCCGGGCTGACCAGGTTCTGCATGTCTTCCACCAGCATGCCGCCGGCATCGCCTTCGATATACCACGAATCGTCGCGAGCCAGCGCAGGCGTCGCAAGC
>JANYGC010000019.1 GCA_025359425.1 Sphingomonadaceae bacterium | reverse complement strand
GCTGCTTGCTGACCCCAAGCCATGCAAATTGTTGGCAGGTGGCCTGAAAGCGCGATCGACGCGTCACCGCACCCCGATTCGCGTCTCGAACCAGCCGGTCGGCATGACGACGACCCAAGCAAATCCTGTATCTGCGGCGGTGATCATCAACTCGACCCAGCCGCCGTGCCGTTCCAGCCAGGACCAGTAGGGCTCGACTGCCGCCCCCTCCCCACCCAGCGGCCCGGTGGAGGGAGGGTAGCCAAGAACTTCTTCAAACTCGCGGTCGGTGTCGTAGTCTCCGATAACGACAATGCAGGTCAGTTCCCAAAGGTCGGAAGCCTTAGCGTCGTGTGCGATGCGTTCAATCAGAGTGCGGCTGGTGCCGTCGGGGGTTGCGGCCAGCGCGGCGGTTAGCGTCAGGTCGTCATAGATAAGGCGCATGATAGTTCCTTTCAGGCATAAAAAATGCGCCCGAGGCGGGGTGCCTGGACGCTTGCGACAGGAGGTGGTGATGTGCTGCTTACGTGTGCGAGATGACGACTAAGCCGAAACCGTCATCCGAGTAGATGTGCACCGCCTCCGTGAACCCTATGTGCTCGGTCACGTATTCCGGCGGCACAAGCGTCTCAATCGTTTTTCCCGGTTCAAGGATCACGAAGCGGGCTAGGTCTTCAAAGTCATAGGTGTCGCGGTACTCTTCCAGCCGGGCGCGATGTTCGGCAAGGACAGAGGCGATCGCGATTGCGCGATCCAGCGCTACCCAGGTCTCAATAGTGTTCATGTTACGTTCCTTTCGTGGGCAAAGAAAAAGGGCCGATGGATTGCTCCACCGACCCCTTCGTGGGTTTCAGTTTGTTGGTTTGTTTAGCGGTAGACGAACCGGATTTGAGGCGCAGCCTCGCCCGCCTTTGCGGCGAGAATGGGCGTGAGGAAGTCCCTCAGCTTCTTCTCACTGCGCGGTATGATATCGGCGCGGCGAAGGATCGCGGGTGCCTTGGCTACCGCTATGGGTTGGATGAGCTGCTGCAACTTAAGCAAGTCCGCCTTTTCATCGATCAGATAGCCGCTGTCCAAAACATCATAGGACTTGAGCGTGACGGCTGGTGTGGCGACCAGTTCGGGCCGGTGGAGTGTAATGACAAGCCCCTGTGCATCTTGAGCGACGGCGAAACTACCCGGTTCCAACACGTACCCGATCGAGTATTCGGCGTGGTATTTTACGCGAACTCTGGCTTGAGAAACCTTGCCCAAGATGGGCACGCTGAGTTCGATGTCTTGATCTCGCATGGAATCGAGGGCCAAGGTCAAAGTGGTAAATTTCGCTTGCTCCGACAGCGTACTTTTAAGGACCGTTTCCCAGTCTATTGTTTTCTTTGTGACGATTAGGCCGGTCTCGGTCGCGGAACCGTCAGGGCTCATCGTCGGTGGGGCTGAGCTTCCGTGTGCGGAGTAGTAATAGTAGGCGACCCCGGCGCTACCCAAGAGCAAGGCCGAAACAAGCTTAGTGCTGGATTTCATTAGTCTGTTCCTTGTGACGGGCGCGGTCTTCCCGATCGATTACCGAGAAATGTAACTCGCACCAGTTAAAAAGAGATTCATCGTCCGTGGTCCAATCGACCACATTCTGGCCCACCCTGGAGGATGGACGTTCGGCAACGCTTGGCTGTGAATATGAAGAGGCTGCGCAAGGAGCGCGGTTGGTCGCAGGAGGCGCTTGCGGCAGAGGCTGGCTTGGACAGGACCTACATCAGCGGGATCGAGCGGAGGGTGAAAAACCCTACCGTGACCGTGGTCGACAGGGTAGCGGTCGCATTGAGTTGTCGGCTGGGCGACTTGCTGGACTGATCCTACAGGTCCCGTTTCCACCTGTTCATATAAGATGGCTTGTTTTGCGCGTTCCCAAAGGGCGGGTCTTTGCTAAGCCTACGCGTTGCGGCTCATCACCTGGAATTGCAATGGGGCTTTCCGACGCAAGTTTGAGCAAATCGACGCGCTCGATGCTGACGTTCTGGTTATCCAAGAGAGCGAAGATCCAGCGCAATTATCGGCCGAATATAGGGCATGGGCAGGTACTCACGCTTAGATCGACGTGCTTATTGCGCTTGGTGCCGGGAAGGTGGTGGACGCGCTGCACTGGAAAGCGCCAAAGCAAGCATCGATGAATCGTTGACTCTAGAGGTTAAAGTTATTCTAATCCATGAGGCACGTACGGGTGCGCGACTCAAGGGGGATTATTATGAAAGCTATTTTAGCCAGCGCAACTGCGTATGTATTTGTTTCAACGTCTGTGTTTGCCCAGACCGCGCCCGTACTAATTGCACCAGTAGCTGTTAGTCCAATCGCTGCACCGAGCACTACAAATGCAATTCTCCGAACAGGCACTCCTGTTGCACTCGTTCTCGCGGAAGAGTTGACGACAAAGCACAAAGCCCTGCGCGTCGGTCAGCGCTTTCATATGACTACATCGGCTCCAATTCTGGTTCAGGACCAATTGGTCGTGCCGGTCGGAACTCCAGCAGTCGGTGAGGTGGTAGAGGTTCGCAACAAGGGAATGTGGGGCAAGTCAGGGCACTTCGCTGCGCGTGTCTTGTACTTGACGGTCAATGGGCGTCAGATCCACCTGTCTGGGACGTTTGACGAAAAAGGGTCCTCTGGCGGCGCTGCCGCCGGGCTGGTTTCCGCGCTTGTCTTTCTGCCCGCTGGTTTCTTTATGACGGGCAAGAGTGCGGTGCTGCCAATCGGCGCGCCAGTGAATGGGTTTATCGATGAAGATGTTCCGCTTTCGCTGGCTGCTGCTGCCCCGGCTCCTATGGTTGTCCCTATGACCGTTCCGGTAGTTGTCCCAGGCAAATAAGTG
>JANYGC010000123.1 GCA_025359425.1 Sphingomonadaceae bacterium | reverse complement strand
GCTTGCGGGAAAGCCTTGGCGTGGGGAACGATAGCGGACGCGCTGCGCTGGTCGCGGTGATCGGCGAAAATCTCTGCCAGCGTTTCAGCATCGACCTCGACCACCCGCAGGCGCTCGTCATCGGGCACTTGGTCAAGCGCTGCATCGAATACGAAAACCTGTTCGCGTTGCCCGAGTGGAACCCGGGCGCGCGGCTGACCATTGCCGAGCACTGGGAAGTGCGTGGCGCGCTCGCGGCCCAGTGCGAGCATTTGGAACAGTTCGAGCAGCGCTGCGCTACGCTTGAATCGGCCGCGGCCGCCATGCTGGCCCCGCTTTATTCGACCTGTCCGGCATTGCTCCAACCCCCCGATACGGCGGGCGACATATGCGTTCCTACTCAGCTTGTGCGGGCCGTTGGATCGCTTGGCGAGGTGGCCGAGGCGATGATCGGCGTTGCCTCGGACGACGAGGTTACCGAGCAGAAAGTCTTGCTGCGGTTGCGCGAACGGTTGCAGCGCAACCTGATCGCAGTCTCAGGCGGCAATCCCGACGACCCGCGCGGCTTTTCCCGCGCGGTCAAATGGCCGAGCCAGTATGGCGAGGGCAATCCCGAACAGCTGGTCACGGCATATTTTGCCGGGACACCGCTTCTTGCTTTGTTCGACCAGACGCTCGATTTCACCATCCCTGTCACCACCCGCTTCGAGCATCACCACATCGTTGCCGGGTCCGGCCACGGCAAGACCCAGACGCTGCAATACCTCATTGCTCACGACCTGCCCGCCGTCGCGCGCGGCGAGCGCTCGGTGGTGGTAATCGACAGCCAGGGCGACTTGATCCGCAACATCGCCAGCCTTGAAGTGTTCGCGCCGGGTGGCACGCTGCACGAGCGCGTCGTCATCATCGACCCTGCCGATGTCGAATGGCCGGTGTCCTTGAACCTGTTCGATGTCGGGATGGAACGCCTTTCGGGCTACGCTCCGCTCGAACGCGAGCGGCTGACCAATTCGATCCTTGAGCTCTATGATTTCGTGCTGGGCACGCTTCTCTCGGCCGAAATGACCCAGAAGCAGAACGTCATCTTCCGCTATGTCACCCGGCTGATGCTCCACATCCCCGATGCCACGATCCACACACTGCGCGAGCTGATGGAACCGGGCAGCCAGGTCAGGTTCGCGCCGCACATAGCCAAGCTTGCGGGCACCGCGCGCCAGTTCTTCGAAACAGAATTTGCTTCCAAGGAGTTCGAGCAAACCAAACGGCAGGTACTTCGCCGCCTGTGGGGCATTCTTGAGAACCAGACCTTCGAGCGGATGTTCTCGCATCCCCGATCCAAGCTTGACCTGTTCGCCGAATTGAATGCCGGCAAGGTGATCCTGATCAACACCGCCAAGGATCTCCTCAAAGAGCAGGGCACTGAGATATTCGGGCGGTTCTTCATCGCGCTGATTGCACAAGCCGCGCAGGAGCGCGCGACCTTGCCCGAAGCGAAACGCACCTCAGCAATCGTCTACATCGACGAAGCGCAGGACTATTTTGATCGCAATGTCGGGTTGATCTTGGCCCAAGCCCGCAAGTACAATGTCGGCATGGTGCTGGCGCACCAGTTCCTCGGCCAGCTCGAACCCAAATTGCAGGAAGCCGTCGCCGCCAACACCGCGATCAAGTTCGCGGGCGGGGTCTCGGCCAAGGATGCCCGCACGCTCGCGCCGATGCTCTATTGCAGTCCCGAGCTAATCGAGGCCCAGCACAAGGGCAGTTTTGCCGCCCACGTCAGGGGACGCACCAAGTCTGCGCTACCGCTGACCTTTCCATTTGGCCTCATGGAGCAGTTGCCGCGCATGGACGAAGGCCAGCAAGCGGCACTTCGCGACGTGATGCGCGAGCGTTATGCCGTTCACTATTCCGAGCTTGGACAGGAAGGCGCGATAACGACCGCGCCCGATGAGCCAGCAGAAACACCGCCTCCCGGACAGGTCGGTACCGACGCGGGAGAAGCATGGTAGCACCGAGCGTGAGGAATATTTTCGTCAGCGCATGCGGAACATCGTCGCGCAAGCCTTGTCTCTATTGAAGATGCTGGACGGTTACAGCCACTTGATCCGTGCATATGAGGGCGGTCCTTCACCCTGAAAGGACCATACTATGCCCATCAGTCCAGCGCTCTATTCCAGCCGCAGCGAGGAACGGGCGACACCCGCTGCCTTCCTCACAGAGCAGGCCGCATGAGTCATATCATAGCCGACAGTATCGGACGCCGCAGCCGGTTGGGGACATCCCCGACCGGCAAGCGCGTTTCCCCGACTACGCGCGATTTGCGCTGGTTCGAGGCGCTCGCCCAGCATGGGCCGCTCCCGACTTCGTTTCTGCTCGCCTTTACCAAGGACAGCCACGCGAGCGAGAAGCGTGCCCGCGAACGGCTGACCGACCTCTTCCATGAGGACAACACGCCCGATGATGGGCCATATTTAGTTCGGCCACCGCAACAGTTCCGCACCATCGATGCGCGCTACAACCAGTTGGTCCATTGCCTGGCCCCTGCGGGCAGGCGGGCATTGGCGCGGCATGGCATGTCAAACGACCAGTGTGTTTCGCCATCCGGGCCGTGGCTGCACGGATTGATGACGAGCTGCATCACCGCGTCGATTGAGCTGGCAACTCTGGGCCGACCCGACATCGCCTATATTCCGCAATCACGGATTCTCGCGCGCGCCGACACAGCACTTCGCTGTCCGGTCCGCATCTGCGACCCATCGACCGGCAATATGTCCGTAAAGACCTTGGCACCCGACGCCGTATTCGGGCTGGAATACAAGACTGGAGCGTGCAGTCGTTTTCGTTTCTTTGCAGTCGAGGCCGACCGGGCTACCGAGCCGATCACCAGCGCCAACTGGAACCGCAAGAGTTTCGAGCGAAACCTCCTGCAATACCGTGCCTATGTCGAGGGAGGTGAATATCGGCGGCACCTGAAATTGACCTCACCGCTCATAGTGCTCCATGTCACAACAAGTGCGCTGCACTGCGACCAGATGCTCGCTTTGCTTCGAAGGCGCTACCCCGCGAGTGAGGCTTACGTGTTATTCCGGCCATGGGATGCATTCGCCACTCCCTTCCATCCGCCCGAGCCGGTCCAGTCATTACTGGACGCGCCGTGGCAAGGCGGGTTCGAGCATGGATTCAGGATCGACCGGGTATGCGGCAATGGAAACTGATCGAATGGCTTCCAGTCGAATGGCGCTTTCTAGAGATTGGTTCACACCTCGCGATTGCCAACCTTTAACAAGTAGGTGACATTTGAAGCATGGCACTTTCCGTCGATCCCGGCCCGGTATCGGGCAATGCGTTGCTGACGGCGGCGGAGTGGGTGGAGGGGGTGTTGTTGGGGCCGCTGGGGACCAGTCTGGCGGTGATCGCGGTGGCTTGGGTGGGTTTTGCGATGCTGAACGGTCAGCTCTCCACACGGCGCGCAGTGCAGGTAGTGCTGGGGATATTTATTCTGTTTGGATCGCCACTGATCGTGCGCGAGGTGGTCGGGTCGGTGCGGGGTGCAGCTGGAAGCGATCGGGCGGGGCCATCGCTCAAAGCCCAACCCTTGCCGCCATCGAATATGCCGCCGAACTATGACCCTTACGCTGGGGCAGCAGTGCCACGTGCGGGCAATTGAGCGAGGCAACGATGCGCTCCAAGAGGCAAGCTCGGCTTAATTCGGGGACGTCGCACCTGTCACCGTAATCCGTTGTAATCCGTTACCTCATTACTTTTGATAAGTGATTGTCACGTCGGGAAACACAGTTCGTGACTTAAAGATTCTTGCATTATGTGGTACATAAATTGTAACTGAATGACTGTCTACCCATGAAGCAATAACATTTCCATATTCTCCATCCGATTGATCAAATATCAATGCGTTGCCTTCATCAAGTGTGTTTTCATCTTTATCGACGATTGAAACTTGAGTATTAAATCCTGTCGTGGCGCCGCACGTTCTTAAAAAGATTAAAATAGATTTTCTATTGTCTGGACTGTTAATCCGATTTATATTTTTATTATTGCAACTTCCTGTAAAATTGCAAGAGCAAATTAGAAAATACGAAAGCATAGGGAGGAACGATTTAACAACCATGTTTTGCATCTTCGTATCCCCGTTTTATCATCTCTTGATCGCGCGGGTCATCTCCATAAGGCGGAGTTCCACCCACAGTGCCATGTAGATATCCTGGATCTCCCCATTCTGGCATTGATGTACCGGCCTGTTGCTGGGCCAATCCTGCCTGCCTCTGTAGATCAGAAAGCGGCAGTCCTAGCGCGGAGCCGGTATATCCGTAGTTATAGTTACCAAAATCTTGAAATGCGCGGTTATATTGTTTGTAATCCCATGGACCATTATTTTGCACCATCGATTTGAACCAGAACACATTTCCGAAATGCTTTTTAGCAAGGTCCGCATTGTTTCTCGCTTGATCTGCATTTTCCTGGCGCGTAATGCCAGTTCCGCGAGCGGGGGGAGGGCCATGGCAGATCGCACTCACGTCGGGAACCTCGCGTTCGCGGGGATTCCCACCACGATCGCGGCTAGGAATGTCGGGCGTTGATTGACACGAAGTGGTGCGAATCAACGGTCCTTGGAGCCAACCGCCCATTCCATCACCCACTAGGACTGACGAAGGTACCCAAAGGTCTTGGCATGACAATCCCAGCCCGCTCGGATCTACAAAATTTACAGGGTCGCTTCCTACGTAATTGTACCAGTTAACCCCATCGCCATAACCGATCGGATCGGTCTGCATGAACCGCCCGAGCGTCGGTGAGTACATCCGAGCCTTGTAGCTATACATCCCCAGCTCGGGCAGCCATGCCTGTCCGGTATACTGGAACCGCCCCACGTTGGAGCTCTGCGGAATGCCGTATTCATCGTAGCGGTTGATCGCCAGCATCGCACCCGATCCGTCCGAGACCGCGATCACGCTACCACGTTCGTCGGCGTGGAGCCAGCGGCGGTCGGTGGTGCCGCTGCCTTCGTACCACACCAGTGCCTCGTCGGTTCCGGGACCGGGCACGTAGCGGCGCAGCAGAGTGCCGCTGGTGCTGTACTCCCCGATCATCGCCGCGCCGGCATAGGCGAACCGCGTAGTGGCAGTTCCCGCGATCTGATCGAGCCGCGCGGCAGGATCATAGGTCAGCGTAACGCCGCTGGTTCCGGTAAGCTGGTTGAGTTTGTTGTAACTGAAGCTAGTGCTTCCCGAATTGGTGAGGTTGCCGCGAGCATCGTAGCCGAGCGAAGTCGCCCCAGCGGCGGTCTGCTGGTTGAGGCCGTTTAAGGTGTAGTTACGATTGACATTATAGTGTCCGCCCCAGGCATAGGTGTCGTTCGATTTGGCCTGGCTGACGATCTGTCTTGCCGGGTTGTAGGCAAACGAGCTTATCGTCTGGTCGCTCGACGTACCTGACAGATCCTGCGTCAGCAACGAGAGCCGCGAGACTGAGTCAAAGCCGTAGCTCGTACTCGTGCCATTGCCGCGTGCGATCCCGGTTCGACGGCCTAAGCTGTCGTAACTGAAGGTCGCCAGCACTCCGATACCTGAAGTCGCGCCATTTTCGCGGATTGCAGTGGTGTTCCCGGTCGCATCGTAATCATAGTTGGCGTAGAACCCGTCGGCCCAAGTCAGCCGGTTCATCCGCCCGCCGCTGTCATACTGGTAGTTGGCCGAGCCGAATGGCTGGGTTTCGCCCGACAGCCGACCGAGGGCGTCGTAGGCACGGGTGATCGCCTGGCCATCGCCCGGACGCTGGCTTTGCAACAGGTTACCGGTGAGGTCGTAGATGTTATTGACCACCAATTCGCCGCTCGGCGTCGCCGAACTGGTTCGATTGAGATTGTCATAGGTGAAATCGATCGTCCCGCCATCTCGCAGGCGGTGCTGGGTGACTTTGCCGTTCGGATCGTAGGAGATCTGATCGTAATCGGTGGTCGAGCTCGCATTGGTGCCCTGCGTTGTGACCGGGTAACGCGTCTTCACCAGGCGGTCGTGCCCGTCGTATTCGTTGGTGGTAAGATTGCTCTCACCGTCCAGTATCGTCGCGGCCAGTCCATTGTTGGTGTAGGTCGTGCTTTCGATCACCGCAGCGCTTGTGCCATAGGCGGTGGTGACCGCGGTGACGCGGTTTGCGTCGTCATAGGTCGGGCGGGCGATCCGGTCGGGTCCGTTCGGTCCGGTGGTCTGCGCTGTGCAGGCATCGGACTGGCTGCCCCATTGCGTCGGATCCATCCGCACCACGCTGCAATCCGCGCGACCAACCGCATCATAACTCTGCTGACTGACCGCGTAGGTGTTCCCGCCCGATTTAAGCTCGCTCTTCACCGGCCGCGCTGACGTATCGTAGGTCGTCACCTGCTGCTGCGCCGAGGTGAAATTGGTCCAGGCGGTATCCGCTGGCGCATCGACGAATTTGACCTGCTCGACCTTGAAGTCCTCAAGCGGCGGGAGCGGCTTGGTCAGCTCGGCTTCGCGGATCGGTGCGTCGCCGATCGCCTCGACCGCTTGCTGGTCGGC
>JANYGC010000074.1 GCA_025359425.1 Sphingomonadaceae bacterium | reverse complement strand
CCGGGCGCTGTCGCACCCCAATGCGGCCAACCCCAACGATCCGGTAAGCCTCTCGGCTGACAACCTGATCACCCTGTCCGCGACGGTCACCGACAAGGACGGCGACACTTCAACGGCAACGGCCAACATCGGCCAGAACCTGTCGTTCCTCGATGATGGCCCAAGCATTGCGGCGGCGGCGACGCAGCCCACGCTGACTGTCGATGAAACGGTTCTCGCAACCAACGCTACTGCCAGCTTCGCCAGCGTCTTCACAACCAGCTTCGGGGCCGATGGTGCCGCAGCTGGCGGCGGGCTGACCTACAACCTCGGCGTTGTCGCCGGAGCCAGCGGACTGATCGATACGCTGAGCGGCCAAGTGGTCAATCTGGTGTTGAACGGGACCACGGTCGAAGGCCGCACCGCGGGCAGCAATCTGCTGGTCTTCACCGTGACGGTTGCCGCCAACGGCGATGTCACGCTCGATCAGTCGCGGGCCGTGTTCCACACCCCCAATACCGGGCCGAACCAGTCGACCACGCTGTCAGCCGACAACCTGATCACCCTGACCGCGACGGCGACCGACAAAGACGGCGATACGACCAGTGCGGTCGCCAACATCGGCCAGAACCTGTCGTTCCTCGATGATGCGCCGACGCTTGGCGTGATTCAGAACCAGCAGACCAACAACGATCCGTTGCAGACGCCTGCAATCGGCACGCTGCACTTCGCCGCGGGTGCGGACGGCGCCGGTACTACCATGACGATCGCTGCCAATCTGGCGGGGATTACCTCGGGCGGCCACGCGCTGGTCACTCAGCAGGTCGGCAATGTGCTGACCGGATATGCCGATCTGACGGGCAACGGCTTTACCGGCGACGACACTGCGGTATTCAAGATCACCATTAATCCGAGCGCCGGAACGTCGGGACAGTATGTTTTCGACCTGATCGCGCCGCTTGACGGAACTATTGTCAACACGCCGATCGGGGGGACAACCTCCTTCGGTTCCGGACCGGCACCTTATCAGGTGGTGTCTGCTACCAATGTCGCAATCGATCCGCTGGCGATCATCACCGGCTGGCATACCGACGCCAGCTTTAACGCTGCGCTCTGGTATAACGGCACAAACATTCTGCCCGCCGGTGTAACCATTGCAAGCGTCAACGGCTCGACGTCGGGCTGGGGTGTGGACAACAACAATTTCACCACCGGTGAATTCATCCGGTGGGATTTCGGCACGCCAGTCGACGATTTTGACGGACCAGGTGGCTATGCGCCGCCGTCACCGGCATTGCCCGAAATCAGCTATGCAACCTTCGATCTGATCGGTTATTCGGGAGGCGATACAATACAATTCGTGGTCCATTACACCGATGGCACGACGTCGAACGCAACGATCACCGGCGCTGCGCTTGCCTTGCCGGTGACGCTGACCGCGCCAGCTGGCAAGTTCATCGACTGGATCGACACTTATGCTCCCAGCGCAGGCAGCGGCAAAATAGACATTACCGCCGTCGGGGTGCTGAGCTCCAACCACGACAATACCATTCCGTTTACGCTGCAACTCACCGACGCGGATGGTGACCCGACTGCAACTGTTGCGTTCAGCGTGCATGTTGCAGACACGCTGGTGCCCTTTGTCCCGGCCCCGCCGATCGTGCTCGACCTCAACGGCGACGGGGTGCACTTCCTGGCCGCATCGGCGGGCGTGGCCTTCGACTATGCCGGCAACGGTTCGCTGGTCGGCACCGCATGGGTCGACCAGCACGATGGCCTGCTGGCGATCGACCTTAACGGCAACGGCAAAGTCGATAACGGTACCGAGATCGTCTTTGGCGCAAACGGCCAAACCGATCTGCAGGGCCTGGCTGCGCAATATGACAGCAATGGCGATGGCCAGCTTAGTGCCGCCGACGCTGCCTTCGCCAAATTCGGCGTGTGGCAGGATGCCAACAGCAACGGGGTCAGCGATCCGGGCGAATTCAAGTCGCTCGCCGAAATGGGAATCACCAGCATCGCGCTGACCGGCGACGGCAAGGCCTATACCACCGCCGATGGCGATGTGGTGGTCGCGGGATCCTCAACCTACACCAAGGCGGACGGTTCGACCGGGATCGTGGCCGACGTCAGTTTCGCCACCACCGAACTGCAGCGTCAGGCTGTCCGGCCTGCGGAAATGATGGCGATCAATGCTGCGGCAACTGGGCTGCTGGCCGCAATGGCGCTTGACCAGACCAATGCCGCCACCTGGGGTCAGCCCGAAACCGCGCACAACCAGGCGTTTTTGCCGGTCGCTACTTCGCTGTCGCCTGACGTCGATATGCCGAGCCTGCCCTCTTTCGAGCAGGTGCACTTGGTGGCAGCAGCCATCGCCGGACCGGCACCGCTCGCCAGCGGCCATGCCGATTTCACCGAAACCTTCCATGACCGGGTTGATCAGGTTCATCTGGCCGGGAACGACAACGCCCAGATCAATTGGGGCGACAGTGGTCAGAAGAGCGGGCTGTTCGATTTCGACAATTCGTCGCACGCCGCGATGGATAGCTTGCTTTCGGTTGGCACTTTCAGTGCCGGCCAAGGCATTGTCACCACGCAGGATTTGCCGGTCTTGGCCGAGGCCTTGTCCGACGCCACCGGCAATCACGTGGTGGACGACATTGTCGGGTACTTCACGGCCGGGTCTGCAGCGGAGTTTCACAGCGCTGCGCCGGGCAGCGAATTCGCGCTCCAGGGCCTGCTGAACAGCAGCGTCAATGGCTCTGGGTCCGGCTCGGATTTGATGCACTTCAACATCATGCAAGTGATTGATCACGACCAGCTTGCCACGGTGGCTTGACGGTAAACTACTAATATTAAATTGAAACTTGGGGATTTCGCGATGCAAACGAAGGCGAAACAAGCGTTAACCATAATTGCCCTTGCAGCGGTGGCCATGCCAGCTGCTGCTTTGGCGCAATCCAGCTCCGGCGATTTGATGGCTTTGTCCGTCGATGACTTGCGCGGCGAGATGACCACCCGCTACGATGCGGGGCTCGCGCTGACTCTTGATCGGGCGGTCGTCTCGGCAGACAGTCCGCGCTTTCTCTGGGCAAACCAGGCCAAGGCCCAATGCGGCATCGCGCTGGGTTTCCTGAAAACCGGAACCAAGGATCCGGTCAGTGTCGGCAAATGCGTCGATGCCGCCAACCGGATGAACCAGCAAACCGTTGTAACGGTGCAGATGCCGCCGGCCACGGTTCGCAACCCAGCCTGCGACGAACTGATCGCAGGGATCGTTTTCTACGAATGGGACAGCGCGCAAACGCCTGACAGCGCGATGCCGACAATCCAGGCCGCGGCCCAGAATCTCGCGACCTGCGGCTGGAAGGGCCTGTCGATCTCGGGTCATGCCGATCGCTCGGGCAGCGACGCCTACAACGATGCCATTTCCCGCCGCCGCGCCGAAGCTGTCGCGCAGTTGCTGATCGGGCAAGGTGCCTCGGCAAACCTGATCGAGGTCAAGAGCTTCGGTGAAAGTGAGCCGAAGGTTCCGACACCGGACGGCGAGCGCAATCCGCAGAATCGCCGCGTCGAAATTACCGTGAAGAATTGAGCTGGGGGCCTGAAAGATGACTATTCGCACACTAATTGCCGTCGGCGTTGCCACGCTACTGGCCGGCACCGCTACAACCGCCCTGGCACAAGCCGATGCCGCACAGGTGCCGGTGACAACGGCCTCGACCTCTGGCGCGCCGCTCACGATGCGCGATGCGATATTGGTCGCGGTTGATTCCAATCCGGAGATTGCTCAGGCGCAGTACAACACCGAAGCCATCCAATTCGAACGCAAGCAAGCGCAAGGTCTCTTTGCGCCGCGCGTCGATGTCGAAGGATCGGCCGGGATCCGGTATCTGGACAACCCGCTACGGCGTTCGCTGGGCATCGATGACAATGCGCTTTATCCGGTCAGCGGGCAGATTACTGCAGAATGGACCGCCATCGACTTCGGACGCCGCAGCGGAGAATTGCGCCGCCAGGCCGCTCGCGTCGACGGTGCGTCGCTGCGCGTGGTCGAACGCTCCGAATTTATTGCCCTGCAAGTTTCGCGCGAATACCTCAACGTGTTGCTGCAGCAGCGGGTGGTCGCGGCAAGCCAGGACAACGTGGGGTTCCACGAGGCGCTGGTGAACGATCTTGGTTCGGGGGTGGCGCAAGGCTCGATCTCGATCGCCGATCAGCAGCAGGCGCAAGAACGTCTGCAAGCCGCACGGGTGCGTCAGACCGAAGCCCAACAGGCGTTAGAAGAGGCCAGGATTCGCCTGCGCCGCCTGACCGGCCTCGATATCGATGCGGTTGTCATGCCGCCGGAACTGGCTCAGGCCGTGCCCGGCACATTGCCCGATGCGGTCGGCTTGGCGCGGTCCAAGAATCCATTGGTGCGCGAAGCCGAGGCCGATGTTGATGCCGCTCACGCTCTGGCCGATAGCGTCAAGGCCGATCAGCTACCCAGGATCGGCATCAATATGACGGGCCGGGCCGGGAACGATATCGACGGCGTGGATCACGGCACGCGTGACGTGCAAGCCAATGTGTTCCTGCGCTGGAACATCTTCGACGGCGGGATCAACCGTGCAAACTATCAGGAAATGGTCCGCCGCGCGAGCCAGGCCCGCTACCGCCTCTACGATGTGCAGCGCAGCGCCGAAGAGGACGTGCGGATTGCATGGACCAACCTTGGCACGCAAACCCAGGTGGCTAAAGAACTTGAACTGCAAAGCCGCGTCAGCGACGATCTGCTGCTGTCGTATCGCAGCCAGTTCAACGTCGGGCGGCGCTCGCTGCTCGATGTGCTCGACGCGCAGAACGCGCGGTACAACACCCAGGTCCGGCTTGAGACATCGCGCTTTTCCGCGATGTTCGCGCGCTATCAGGTGCTGGCCTCGGTCAATGGATTGCTGACTGCGCTTGATGTGGCACCTGCTGCCGGTTCGGGAGAGAAAGAACGCGACCGGTTCCATTACGGTCCGCCCAAGCCAGCCGAGCTCGAGCGCCGCAGAAAGCCGAATTAAACTGCGGTTTGCCCGCAGGCGGCGCGATTGGTGAAGAAACAGGAATAACAGTACATGGCCAATGGGCCCCCACATTCCGTGCAGCCGGGCGACCCGTTGATCGCGGCCATCGCCCGGCTCGCAGAACGATTCGGGGTTCCGTTCGCTCCGACCATGTTTGCAGGCCTGGCGCTCGATTCCGACGGGCGGTTGCCGTTGCATCAGGTTGAGCCCGCACTGGAAGTTCTGGGCCTCAACAGTCAGTTGCAGCGTGCGAAGCGATTGCTCCGCCGTCCGGCCAGCTATCCCGCGCTGATCTCGCTCGGCGATGGCAGGGTTGCCGTCATTCACGAATTGAAGGACGACGATGCCCTGATCTGGCGTCCCGAAACCGGGGTGGATCAGTGGGAGCGACTGGCCACGCTGGAAACCGACTATGCTGGTTGGTTTGCTACCGTATTCGGTGACCCCTCCGCCCAGCGTGATGCCGGCCAACCGTGGGACGTAAGCTCGCGTTCGCACTGGTTCTGGAGCGAGATCAATAAGTTGCGACGCCGCTTCAGATGGGTCTGGGTGGCAACGCTGCTGGTCAACCTGCTGGGTCTGGCGCTGCCGCTGTTCTCGATGAATGTTTATGACCGGGTGATTCCCAACCGCACCCAATCGACCCTGTGGGTGCTCGCGATCGGGGTGCTGGTGGCGTTCGCGTTCGATTATGCCCTGCGCGCGGCACGCTCGGCGGTGCTCGACGATCTGGGCCGCGAGCTCGATCTCAAACTGTCGCAGAAGATCTTCACAAAGATTCTTTCGGCCCCATTGGCCGACCGCAAGGGGCACACTGGAAACCTCGTTGCGCGGGTCTCGGAATATGGGATCGTGAAGGAGTTCTACGCCTCCACCACGGTCATGCTGATGGTCGATATGGTGTTTCTGGTGCTGTTCGTCGCCCTGATCGCCTGGATCGCTGGCTGGCTCGCGCTGGTTCCACTGATTTCGATCGCAATCATGGCGCTGATCGGGATGCGCTTGCGCCGCCAGGTGGTCGATGCCGCGCGCGAAGCCCAGGCCGACCACGGCTTGCAGCAAACCCTGCTGGTCGAATCGATAGCGGGCCTGGAAACGCTCAAGAGCGTTTCGGGCGAAGGCGCGATGCTCGGCCGCTGGCGCCGGCTGTTCGAGCTTGGCGCGCATTCGCAACAGCGCCTCAAGGACGTGAGCACCAAGGCGATCGGCCTCACCTCGACCTTTCAGCAGGTTTCCAACATCGCGTTGATCGTGGGCGGGTATTACCTGTTCGATGCCGGCAAGATAACCATGGGTGCGATCATCGCGATCGTCATGCTGTCTTCGCGTTCGTTGCAGCCGGCCGGGCAGCTTGCCTTCCTGCTGACCCGGGCCCAGCAGGCCGAGCAGACACTCGAATCGATCCAGAAATTGTGGGAAGCTCCGGACGAACGGCGGATGGGCAGTGCCTCACTCACTCCGACGGTGCGTTCGGCCAACATCAAGACCGAAAATCTCGAGTTTTCGTACCCGGAAACCTCAGTGCCTTCGCTCAAGGATATCAATCTGACAATCCGCCCGGGCGAGCGCGTGGCGATCATCGGCCGGGTCGCTTCGGGCAAGTCGACATTGGGGCGAATCGTGTGCGGACTGTACCAACCCACCGGCGGCGCAATGCTGATCGACGGCATCGACAGCAGGCAATACCGGCCGCAGGACCTGCGCGAAGCCTTCCGCTTTGTCGGCCAGGATGCCAGCCTGTTTTCGGGTACGATCAAGGACAACCTCTCAATGGGAGGCGGCTTGGTCGAGGACGAAAAGCTGATCGATGCACTGCGCTTTGTTGGCGCCGATCAGTTCCTTTCCCAGGATGAAGGAGGCTTCGATCGGGGCGTCGGCGAATCCGGCAGCAAGCTCTCGGGCGGCCAGCGCAGCTTCCTCGCACTGGCGCGCGCACTGGTTCGCCCATCGAAGATGCTGTTTCTCGACGAGCCCACCGGGGCGATGGACATCCAATCCGAGAAACTGTTTGTCGAGCGACTGTCCCAATCGCTGACACCTCAGCAGACAATGATTATTTCGACCCATCGTCCGGCACTTTTTAGCATCTGTGACCGCCTGATCGTACTCGACAAGGGTCAGGTTGTCGCGGATGGCCCAAGGGATGAAATCATTACTTCGGCAGGGCTAAGAACATGGCAACCCGCGACTTAACCGCTCAGGATTTCCGCGTCCCGGAACCGGTCACCCCGCTACGCCGGTGGCGGGCGGAGCACTGGCTGGCGGTCGTGATCGTTGCGATGGTAGCAGCGCTGGCATTGTCCTTCGCCTGGCCGATGCTGTCGCAGGCCACGGGTTCGGCCTCCGAAACACCCGCGCCGCAAGCCGGCAGCACCGTGAACGGAGTTGGCCCGATCGACACGATCTCGGTCGACGACAAATCGCAGATCGTGGTCGAAGGGGCGAACGCCCAGGCCGGTAACGCGGCCATTCCCTTTCTGAGCCTGCCGCTCGACAAGGTTCAGGCCTTCGGCATTGCCGCAGCCAAGAACGAAACCTATCTGAATGCGCTCAAGTGCCTGACCCAGGCCGTCTATTACGAAGCGGCGACCGAACCGCTGGAAGGACGCCGCGCCGTGGCCCAGGTCGTGCTCAACCGGACGCTCCACCCTGCCTATCCCAAAAGCGTGTGCGGCGTGGTCTATCAAGGTGCGGAGCGGCACACCGGGTGCCAGTTCAGCTTTACCTGTGACGGCGCACTTCTTCGGGTGCCGTCGGTCGGTCCGTGGCGCGAAGCCCAAGCGGTAGCGATCGCCGCATTGGCCGGCCATGTCGAGTCGAGCGTGGGCACCGCAACCTTTTACCATGCCGACTACGTGCTGCCGAAATGGGCCTATCAGCTTGGCAAGATCACGCAGATTGGCCGTCATATCTTTTACCGGTTTAACGGCGGCTGGGGCAAGGCTGCGACTTTCAACGGTCGTTACTCCGGCATCGAGCGCATCCCTGCGCTGGACCTGGCGGCCTTGCGTTCGCGCGCACTTGAAGATGGCACCGAGGTCGAGCTACCGATCGCGCAGTTTGCGCCAGGGCTGACGGTCGCGCCTGAGATCACGGACCGGCATACCGAAAATGACGTTGGTGGACGCATCGACATGACCAAAACCTGGCGGCCGACGATCCCCGATCCGGTCTCCGGCAGCAATCGCTACCAGACGGTGGTTGCCACCAACGGCGCGCCCCCTGCCGCAAGGGAGGTTAACGCCTCGGCGACAATCGCGGCCAGCGAGAATGTTGCAGGAAGTATACCGCAATGACGATCATCGGCTCGCGTTTGTGGCATGGCTGGGATGCCAGCCGCCGCTTGATTGCGGTCTGCGCGGCGGGCATCGGTTTGCTGATATTCTGGGCCGCTTTCGCACAGGTGGATGAAATAACCCGCGGCACCGGCAAGGTCATCCCGTCGAGCAAGGTCCAGCTCGTTCAGGCCGTCGAACCCAGCATCGTCGACGCAATCCTCGTGCGGCCTGGCCAGCTGGTCCAGAAGGGACAACTGCTGGGCCGGCTCGAAAGCGCGCAATCGCAATCGCAACGCGGCCAGCTCCAGGCCGAGAACGAACGGCTTTCGGCTCGTGCCGCCCGGTTAGCCGGCGAAGGCACCGGGGCTGGCGGCGGCTGCAGCGAAGGCACCGCCTGCACCGATGAGGCCCAGCTTGCCGCTGCCCGCAGGGCTACGGCTGGCAGCAGGCAGAACGCGCTCAACGCCGCGGTCGAACAGCGCCGGAGAGATCTTTCGGAAGGGCAGGCGACAATCGCCAGCCTCGAAGGCAGCGTGCGGCTCGCTCAACAGCAGGTCGATACCCTGGCGCCGATGGTCGCCAAGAAAGTGATCCCCCAGACTGAACTGATTACCGCCCAGCGCGATCTGGTCGATGTTCAGGGCCGCCTATCTGCGGCTCGCCAGGGGGCAGCCCGGGCCCAGGCAGCAATTCGCGAAGCCGAAGCGCAGCGCAGCGAAGCCCAATTCGATTTTCGTCAGCAAGCGCTCAACGAACGCAGCGAAGTATCGACCAAGCTGGCGGTCAATCAGGAAACGATCAAGGGCTCGTCGGCGGAACTCCGCGCGCCCGTCACCGGGTTTGTCAACGACATGCGCGTCAACACGGTGGGCGGCTTCGTCAATGCCGGTGAGAAGGTCATGCAAATTGTACCCCAAGGTGACAAACTGCTGATCGAGGCCCGCGTGACGCCGCGCGACATCGCGTTCATCAAGGTTGGCGATCCGGCGGTAGTCAAAGTGACTGCATACGATTTTTCGACCTATGGCGGCCTGTCGGGCCAGGTTCGCAATATCAGCGCGGATTCGATCTATGACGAAGCCGAGCGTCAGGCCTACTACATCGTGATGGTCGAAACCGACCGCGCCTATATCGAGAAGAACGGGCGCAAATTGCCGATCATGCCGGGCATGATCTGTGACGTCGAAATCATCACCGGGAGCAAGTCGATCCTGAGTTACCTGTTCAAGCCCGTGCTCAAAGCCTTTGACGAGGCCTTGACCGAGCGGTGAGAGCGCGAAGGCACGCCTGCCTCAGTAGCCGTGAATCCACTTCTTGCCCTCGCTGAACGACAGGATGGGGCGATAGTCATAACTTTGGGTGGCATCGAGCACCTGATCGGTCGAATTGTCGAGCAACCAGATCCGGCCATCCAGTTTGACCACCAGCAAGGCGTGATCGGCACCGCGCACCAGGTCGTGCGCGATCACCAGGCTCATGTCTTCGCGCCGGATCCCATGAGCGGCCAGCAGCTGCATCTTGACGATCGCGATGTCTTCGCAGTCGCCTTCATGCCGTCGCAGGGTTTCGCCCGCCGTGGCCCAGTAGTCGGCCTCGCCATAGAGTTGGCGGTCTTCGACATAGTGGATTGACGAATTGGTCCAGCTGTTGACCGCTGCCAGCGTCGCCAGGCTTGGCGCGCCTGCGGACAGCGGGAGCGCCGAATTCGCTGTATGCTTAGAAAGGCCGCTTCCGCGCACCCGGTTCCAATCGCGATCGAACCGGGTGTGGCGGATCAGCAAGCGTTTGCTGGCGAGGAAATCGCCGGACGCAGCGAGCACCGGGCTCAACACCGAGGCACCAAGCCCTGGCGCGGGCTGTACGGTGCGAACTGCAAAGCCAGCCCCGGCCGCGCAGTCCGCCGGCCGCGCACCAAACGGCGATGCGCCTGCACCGGGCTGAAGCGCGCCGATCGATCCGTAATCCGCCACCTGCGCGGCGGCGGCCGAGGTTTTCAAGCCCTGCTGCTGGCGCATCAGATCAAGTTGGCTGACCCGGCCGCCAAGCAACGCCGAAGCTTTGCTCGAACCGCCCGGTTGCGCCAACGACGTCGCCATGGCCAGCGCCGGGGCAGGACGTGCCGGGCACGTTTCGACGGCGGAAAAGACCGCCGTGACGGCCAACGGCATCGCCATCATGCCCAGCGGCGTGGCGTGGGCGGGTTGCGCCAGAAGCGCGCCGACAAGCGCGAGAGGAGCAGCATGGAGCGTTGGAATTCGAGCCATGCAGGGCAATTGCACCGCTCTGCCTCAAGGCTGAGTATAGCGACTTGGTTAATGCAGGATTGTGGATTTCACGCGAATCCCGGCTTTCGCAGCGCCCCGATCTGCTTGCCAAAGCCGGCCTGGCCAGCTCCGAATGCCGCCTCCGCGCAGCAGCACTTCGGCTCGATATCGCGGATTTCCCTAGTCAAAGGGATGGTGCCGCTTACAGGATTCGAACCTGTGACCCCATCATTACGAA
>JANYGC010000068.1 GCA_025359425.1 Sphingomonadaceae bacterium | reverse complement strand
GAAGCAGTCCGGTTGTGCGATCGCGCAATCGCTGCGCAACCCGATTATGCCGATGCGTGGCTTGAACGCGCTTTTGTTCTCCACGCCGCCGGGTCATTAACAGGGGCCCGCGAATGCTACACTCAGGTCATCGCCCTGACTCCAAACAGCGCCCCCGCCCATGCCGGGCTGGCCGCGCTTGCTGCGCGTGAGGGCGACCGGGTAGCGGGACGCGGGCATGCCCAGGCAGCGTTGGCGGCCGACCCGGGTAACGCTATCGCCGCCGCCGCGCTGGCGTCGCTGGCGCTTGAAGAAGGCGATGCTGAAGCTGCTCGCCGACTAGTCGAACCACTCGCGGTGCAGCGTGTGCATGCCGATGCGGAGCGGATCCAGTTGTACAGCGCGCTAGGGGATGCGTTTGACCGGTTGGGTGATCCCGCCGCAGCTTATGCGGCCTATGCGCAGTCAAAAGCAGATTTCACCGAGGTTCATGCTGCCCATTTGGCCGGGCGTCCGCCGCACCGGGCCTGGATCGAAGCAATTGACGCGGCACTGCCGGCCCTGAATCCATCATCGTGGCCCCCCGCCAGACCTCTGCCGGCCTTTGCCAGCCCGTGCCATCTGTTCGTGATGGGCTATCCACGCTCGGGCAATACTCTGCTGGAAAATGTGCTGGCGTCCTTATCTGGGGTCGCTGCGCTCGAGGAGCGGCCCACGTTGCGCGCAGCAGACATCGCGTTCCTAGCTGAACCAGCGGGGGGGCTGGCCCGCTTGCAGTCTCTCGATGAACTTGCGGCTACGGGATACAGCGAAGCCTATTGGCAAGCAGTGCTGGATGCTGGCGTCCCCAATTCCGCCCACGTCTTCGTTGATATGGACCCCCTCAAAGGCACCCGCCTCCCGCTGATCGCGCGGCTCTTCCCGGGCGCCAAAATATTGTTGCTACGGCGCGATCCGCGCGATGTGGTGTGGAGCTGCTTTCGCACCAATTTTGCGCTGACCAACGCCGCGCTGGATTTTATTACGCTTGAACAGACCGCGCGTCACTATGCGGCAATGATGACGCTGATCGAACATGCCAGAACGCAGCTACCGCTGACCGTCCATGAGGTTTCATACGAAGCGTTGGTGCGGAATTTTGACGCTGAAACGCAAGCCATCTGCCAATTTGCTGGACTGGACTGGTCCGAAGATTCGCGCCGGTTTGATCGCACCGCGATCGTGCGCGGTGTTTCGACTGCTAGCGCCGGGCAAGTTCGCAAAGGTCTTTACGACGGATCGGGCCAATGGCGGCCCTATGCCGAATATTTAGCGCCGGTGTTGCCGATTCTGGCCCCGTGGCTTGATCGTTTCGGTTACAAGGCTTAACCCAGCAACGCGTTCGGCGCCGCCATGTCGATACCAAAAGTCTCAGCCACGCGTTCGGCCCAGACCATGACCATGTCGATTTCTTCGCCATAGGCCGCGCGGACCTGACTATATTCGTCCGTACGCTGATTTGCAGTGAAACCCGCACCTGACTTAGAATGCTTCGAAAACGCCGGTCCATTGACGATTTCGGCCAATGCCGCAGCATCGGCTGCAAGCCCGTAGTGAACAACCGCCGCCGACATCGCCTGCGCTGGCTGTGCGATCATCCAGTCGGCATCAATTGTGGCAATTCGTTTCGGACCGTATTTGGCCGCGAGCATGGCAAAATGCCGGTGCTGCGCGAGCCAGCCCGCTGCTGCTACTTGCAGGTCGCTCTGACGAAAATAATCTTCGGGCGTAAAGCCAAGATCGACATAACCTTCAAGCAAGTAGCCTTCGAGCAACTCGCGAACCCATAGCCGGCAATGTAGTCCCTTACGGACGACCGAGATCAAGAACGTCTCGAGCGGCGCATAGAGGAAAAGCGCTTTCGCTTGCGGCTGCAATGCCAGCAGCAAATCAGACAACGGATTTAACAAATTCGATGGCTTGACCACCACGGCCTCGCCTAATCCATAGGGCCTCCCTAATAGTCGCAACGCAGCATCTGCCGCGCGGGCGACGACTTGAGGCGCTTTACCCCGGCGCCGGAGTCCGACGACATCGTTAAGAACCTGCGGTTCGCTTAGGCCCATGGCCATGCCTGGCCGGTCGAGCGCACGGGTGAGCATGGTCGAGCCGCAGAACGCTGAATGAAAAAGGAAATGCAGTGGGCCGTGATCAAGGCCGGCGAGGCAGTCGGCAGTAGGGATATCCTGCGCCGGGCGGCCAGAGCCAAGGTATTCGGCTGTAAGAAATGGCATTTTGGCGTGTTCATCACGCGACAGATCGATCAGACGAAAACAGTCAGTGCTTTCGACATAACGGTGCGCATACCATTCCGGAGCGGCGAGAGCGGCAATCGTCATTGGGGCTGGTCTAAGCACACCCAGCATCTGGGGCAACTCCCGCTTGCGGGTCGCTTGCTGCAAATATAGTGTTCCGACATGGCCGATCCAACTGCGCTCGATCCTGAACTGGCTCAGCTCGCCAATGCTGAAGGACTTGCGGCGCTCCGTGCCGACGACGCGGGCGCGGCAATTGCTGCATTCCAACGCGCGACGGCGGCAGATCCGGAGGCCGGCCCCCTCTGGCGAAACTTGGCGCATGCGTACCGTCTTGCAGCAAACCGAACCGCCGAGCATGTTGCGCTTGATCGCGCCCTGGCCCTCGACCGGACGGATTTTGCTGCGCACGTGCGACTGGCACAGCTGCTTCAGCACCAGGGCGAGGAAACGCGTGCGCTGCTCGCCTGGAGTGGGGTCCAGCAACTCGCTGCGCAAATTACGCAGCTCGCACCCGGGATCGCCTCCGAAATAGCGGCAGGCGCCGCTTATTGCGAGAGCCTGCGCGCCAAACTTGCGGTAGCGACTGCAAAAGTTACGGCACCGGGTAATGGCTTTGACGAAACCGAAGCCCGCCGCGTTCGCGCCTTTGTCGAACATGCGCAAGGGCAGCGACTGGTTTACCAAAACCACTGCGCGGGCGCGCTTTACCCGTTCCTGCCCTCCGACGAGTTTTTCGACCGCCGCCACTTCCCATGGTTCACGGAGCTAGAGTCCAGCACCGCCGCGATATCGGCCGAACTCGCCGAGCTGCTGGCGGCGCCGGGCGAGGCCATGCGTCCCTATGTCCAGCTGGACCCTGGCACGCCTCAAAATGACTGGTCAGCACTCGACGGATCGCTCGACTGGGCGGCGTGCTTCCTGTGGGAATATGGCCGGCCCAACGCCGCGGTGATCGAGCGTTGCCCCAAAACCGCTGAGCTGCTCGAACGCCTGCCGCTGGCTTGGATTCCGGGGCGTGCGCCCAATGCGTTCTTCTCGCTGTTACGCCCGCATAGTCATATTCCGCCGCACACCGGGGTGACCAACACTCGCGCGATTATCCATCTCGCGCTTGATATCCCGCCACACTGCAGTTTCCGGGTTGGGGGAGAGACCCGCGAATGGACCGAAGGCACGGCCTTCGCCTTCGATGACACCATCGAGCACGAGGCATGGAACAACAGCGACCAGCGCCGGGCGGTCTTGATTATCGACGCCTGGAACCCGCACCTCTCGCCACGGGAACAAGCAGCGATTGTGGCCTATTTTGCCGCCGCCGATGGAGCGCTGGCGGGCACTGCGCTGTTCGGATCAGCACCTTGATGAAACGCGCTAATCGCTTTATTGGTTCAACTTCTGATGAGAGGTGTCGTCATGTTTCCCATAACTGTCGCTTTGATACTCGCCAATTCAGCTGCCGCGGTCACCCCCCCAGACGTGACTTCAGGACCGATCAAAATGACGGCATCGCAGATTCGCGAATATAATTCCCATCTTAGCCGCGATCATCCCAATTACATCCGCTGTGTACAGATTGAGGAAATCGGGTCGTTAGTGCGTAAACGGTCGATTTGCCGTACCAACCAACAGTGGACGGCCGCCGACGATGCGGGCAATCGCGAAGCCCGGGATATTTCCGATGCCATGCGCAGCAAAGCTACTCCTGGAAACTGATCGTCAGTTCGCTAGTCGCACGACCCTTACCGCAGTTTGGCCGTCGACGTTGGCCATGAAGCCGCCCATAGCGGTGCGCCTGACCTTGATCGTGCCACCAGCCTTGGCAAACAATGTACGGCCATCGGTCTGCTTCCAGCGCGATTCGTCAGCGAGTACAAAGATCGGCATGCCGTCGCTCGCCGAGCGCACGGCTGTGATCGTGCTTTCAATTTGCTGCACCTCTTCAGAATCGCCATCGCCGCCGAACAACTTGAGCCGCGGCAGGCGCAGCCCAAACAATCCGCGGCTGGCTTCGCGGATTGACTCGCGGTCGGCGATTACCAACTGGCGATCGCGCACCGCTGCAGCCAGCGTCGCGACCTTCTGATCGTAGCAAGCGAGCCGCGCCGACGGATCCGCGATTGGCTTGCAATCAAGCACCGCCTGATAGGTCGCGGGAGTTTGCACGACCTGATTATTATCTTTGGCCGACGCGGGGTTAGAATTGGAAACCCATAGGACCATAGAATAGATCGCGAATGAAATGGCGCGGTGCATCGCAAGTCTCTCCAATCGGTTAGGCACAAGGCATGCCGCTTGCCGGGTCTTTGCGCAAGCGCAGGGTTGCGGCGAACGAAACGGGCTCGCGAATTGCTTCGCGAGCCCGTTTTCCGTCTCAGTTGCGACCCAGCAGGGCCGTTACGCTTAGGCGGCCTGCAGCT
>JANYGC010000064.1 GCA_025359425.1 Sphingomonadaceae bacterium | reverse complement strand
AATCGCTGGCGATATGATCGGCGGCTCCGCGCCATCTCCAGCCACAACTACCGCTTCGGCGAATCCAGGCTCGACGACCGATTGCCGCACCCTGCTTCGCCATGTGTAAATCAGCGCTGTCGAAACGTCATGCCGCCGAGCCACCTCGGCCACGCAGGCTCCGGGCGAAAATGCCTCGGTCAGAATCCGAACCCGCTCTACTTCGCTCCACCGACGACGCCGCTCCGGACCCGAAAACACCGTGATCTGACCCATCGACCGCTCCTGAGTGCGCAAATAAGAGCACACTCAAGACCGGTCACTCACCGACCAGACAAGGCGGGACACGCCGGAGGGTTACAACAAAGCCGACATTGCTATGTTGGTTCTGAGCCGTCGTTTCGGCTTTAAGGACCTGGATCGTTGGCATAATCGAACGTCATTGCACCACGAGGTCACCGCCTAGATGCGCCAAGAGTTCTTCGACGGTGTGCACGCCTTTCTCTGCTTCTTCCTCGGCTTCGGCGTCATCTTGTTGGTCGGAAGATGCGGATGTTTGCGACATTTGGCTGGCTCCGGGTCAAGCCTCTCCAAAAATTGAGGGCAAGGAAACCCGGCGACCTCGCAGCAAACGCATTGGGGCTGAGTCGAGCAGTACTAAACTCAAACGCCAGCTGCCAAGTTTAGTTCCACTGCCCGGCCGACCGCAACGAACCAGGCCCTGTTGCGCGCCATTGCTCAGGATCTCCGCAAAGTCAGTTAGCCTGGAATGATCGGAAGAGGGCCAGTGGGATATCGAGCTTGTAGACCACGCCGCTCAGTTCGTATCGCAGGCTGACATTGCCGTGAAGCTGGGTCGCAAGGGCACCCAAAAGGCGGGTGCCGAAACTGCGTCTCGTTGGCTCCTGCACAGGCGGTCCTCCCGTTTCAGTCCAGCTTAGAGAGAACAGCTGGGCCGTTTCGTCGACCTTTGCACAGATCGTGATGCACCCTGTCTCGTTGGACAGGGCACCGTATTTAACTGCGTTGGTACACAACTCGTTGAGGGACAGTGTCAGGGGCAGAATTGCCCCTGGGCCGACGTTGATCGGCGGAATCTGTACGACAAACCGTTGCACCTCATCGCTGTCGAATGGCTCGATTGCGCTACTTATAACCTCTGCCAATTCTGCGCCGGTTTCGCTGGTTTGAAGCAAGAGGTCTTGCGCCTTGCTCATGGCGACCAAGCGACTCGAAATCGCTTCTCGTCCTTCTTCAAGAGTGGCTGTGGTACGCAAGGTCTGCGAAGTGATCCCAATCACCATCGCAAGCATGTTCTTCATGCGATGATGCAATTCTTCCAGCAGCAGCCGTTGCAATCGCTGGGCTGCTTCCTGCGCGGCAGCTTCGATCCCAGCTTGTGCCAGTAGGCGAGTTGAATCCAGTCGAGCTTGTCCCAGACTTGCTCGCAGGGCGGCGTTGTCAGTTTCGAGGACATTTGCGTCGAGATGCAGAGCTTCACGATCCCGCATTGCTGCAATCACGACCATGCCGTCCGGGGTTTGATACGGGCTAAGGCTGATCTCGGTCTTGAACTCGCTGCCGTCCTTACGGCTTGCGACAAGCTCAAGGCCCACCCCCATCATGCGCGGCGTGGGGTTGCTCATAAATCGGTCCATATGACCCGTATGAGTCTCGCGGAACCGCGCCGGCATAAGGACACTGTGCGATTTTCCGACGAGTTCCTGCGGGAGGTAACCCAGCAGGGCCCCAACCTGGCTATTGGCGAAGAGAATGTTTCCGGCCAAATCAATGACGACTACGGCGTCCGGATTTGACTCATAAAAATCAAAAAAAGGCGGATCATCACTCACGCTCTGTGCCTGACAGTGCCCTTTTGACCGTGGCAGTGGCTGACTTCAGCATGCTTGAAATCAAGTCCTTGAAAGACTTTGTGTCCAATACGACACGGAAACGAATCAACCCAAGGGGCTGCTTTGTTATAAACTTGCCGTCCGTTCCGAGTCCATCGACTCTTCAGATGGGCTCAGCCTGCGCAAACGCAAAACTGGCATTCGTCTCGGCCCCCCGCACCGCCGCCAAAACCCACTCCGCCCCCGCCCGCGTCTTGCCAAACCCGCGCCCGGCCAGCAGCACCCAGGTCCGCCAGTCACCCTCCGGCGGAAGCTGCCCGGCATGCGCCCACTCCGGGAAGGCGCGCGCCGCCGCGCGGAGCTGGTGTTCGGGGAGTGAGCCGAGCAGCCGCTCCCGCCCGGCTGGGGACAGGCCGTGGAGGATAGTGGGGATGGTGGGCATTGTACACTCATGCTGAGGTTAGCCTCAGCGCTTGCTTGCTCAACGAGTGCGTTAAGCGGCCTGTTTCGCCCTCAACAATGCACCGCGTCCAAGCCCGGTTCCGGGATGGTCGTCATGTTCATCAATGAGAGCGAGGTAGGGTCGTGAAACTGGAAGAGCAATCTCAGCTGGTGGACAAGAGCAACGTCGCGGGGGCAACAGTTTCGGCTCCTGCTGATATGGATCGCAGCTTAGCAACTGGACCGCAATTTCGCGTGCAAGCACTTCTGCCATTAGCGAGGGAACTGCGTTTCCGATCAGCCTTTGCGCCTCACTGCGGTTAGTCGGTAAGTCTATGGTGTCAGGGAACGTCTGCAATCGCGCCAGTTCGCGCGCTGACAGTTTCCGGTTGGACCAATGGAACGGTCCCGTTGCCGAGCCTGGCTGGGCCTGAATCGTCCACGACGGACGGTCCTTCGCCAACTTGAGCAAGAAGTTCCAATAGCGTGTCCGCCAGCCGAAAAGTGGTAACCCGCCTCCGCGCCGCGTGTGCCACAGATAATTTTGCCCTTCCGGAATGGTTGGCAATAGCCCAGCCCATTTGCCGCTTGCGCCTAGCGCTTCTGCGTTGGGTTGTGCCGGTAAATCGCCAATTGCGTCCCATGTCGTTCGATAAGGAAGCTGCCCTGTTTCGAGCGCTTCGGGCGAGCCAAATCTAGGCTGCGGAAAATCGAACGGAACACCTTCACGGCTGGCGACGATAAATACACGCTCGCGAAACTGCGGCACACCGAATTCGGCTGCGTTCAAGACCCGCCAAACAGGCTTATAGTTGGTTCCTGTTCGCGTATTTATTTCCCTAATTCCGCCAAGAATGCGCTCAAGACCCTCATCCTTGCCACGGAATGCAAGACCGGCCACGTTTTCAAGGAGAAAGGCCCGAGGCTGACTCTCCTCCAACACACGCAAATAGGCGGAAAGTGTATCGGCCCGCTTGTCTTCAAGCCGCCGTGAATCTCCTGAAACCCAGTAACCCGATTTCGAGAAGGGCTGGCAAGGTGGCCCGCCGATGAGCATATCGGCTTGGCCGGGCTCAAGACCCGCCACAGCAAGCATTCGACTCACCTCGACGTCGTGAATATCGCCTTCAATGACCGGCCAGCGGCGATTGGCACGAAGGGCTTTGCAACAAGCACTATCCATCTCAACAGCAACAGCCGTCTCGAAGCCCGCTGCTTCGAAGCCAAAATCGAGGCCGCCGGCTCCGGTGAACAGGCTGATCGTTTGCAAAGGCTTGTTTGGTACCATTGGCGAATCCTAACTCGCGGGCTAGGAGTCGGCAACGGGGCACGGCCCGCAATTGGGGGAAATATGGCCAAAATGGAACCAATTGACCTCTTGCGTGAGGTTTGTGGCCGATATCGGTTTGAGCCAATCGCGATTTTCAAGAAAAGCGGCAACCACAAATGGCCCTTAAAAGCTCGTGACGAAGCTGATCTGGTGGTGAAACTGGATTCTGGTGATCATTTTCTGCCGCTTCCGAAGGAACCCGCGGCGCTTGCCAACATCATCGAAGTTGCAATCATCGATTTCTTGATGGACGAACTTGCGGAAGCGAATTTCGAGCTGACTCGCGGGACCGAGCGCGGCTATCCCGATCTAGAATTGAAATCAGCCGATCGCCATTTCGCCGTTGATGTTAAGGTTGCGCGCCGAGCTATAAGTAAACGCGGGATTCCCACTGGGAAGACCGACAGCCGGATCACTCTGTACACCGGCAACACTTTCTTCCTCTACCCTACCCACAAGTGGCCTGGCACATTTCGACCGTTCGCCGATTACGCCGGTCACATTGATTTGATTGCTTTGTATACTCTTGACACAACTTCGGCTGCGCGGGTGCGGGATTTCGAAATCGTAGTCGCGGAACCGTGGCGGATCGCCTCGACCAAGCGCAGTTCAACAACGCGGGAATATCTCGGCGCGGTCGATGACATCGCTCGGCTCCGTGCCGGACAAGGGGAGTTTGCAACCGAGGCCGAGTTTTATACTTTTTGGCGCAAGCACCCTTGGAAAATCGGTAAAGCAGTCGCAAATCAACTCCACAAAATGCTTGCCGCTGCGACTAAGTAAGTAACCTTCTGTCCCCCATCACCGCCACTCGCCGCAAAATCTCTGCCCGCACCTCCTCAATGTCCGGCTCAACCTTGCGCCAGTCATAGCGCTGCGCCCGGCCGCCGCGCACCCCCGCCCGGTGCAGCCGCAGCAGGTTGAGCACATCGGCGGCGGTCATGGGTGGGAGCGGCCCGCCGGCACCAAGCGGGGTCCCGCTCAGCGCCGCCGCGCCCGCTTCGATCGCCAGGCATTCGAGCCGGGTGTAGCCGACCTCCATCGCCTCGGCCCAGCGCGCGGCGAACCGGGCATCGTTCAGTCGCCGCTTGTAGATCGCGGTGGTGGAAAACCCCGCTGCTTCGGCGGCGGCGGTGACATTGGCACTGGCGGCGAGCGTTTCGAGGAACGCCGCCTCGGCCCGCGCCGACCAGCGCCGGCCGGCGGTGCGGATCAGCTTGGTCTGGCGATTGATCGCGCGGCGGATCGAGGCCTCCGCAGGCGCGGTGGCAGGGACGGGTTCGGGCATGGTGAGGGTCGCTTGTGGTGGCGCGGCTGGGGGGAGGCGCGGGGGTCGATGGTCTGGTCATGTGCCATATCAGCGTGACGATGTCAAGCTATTTAACCGATTTGGTTCTTTGTTAAATCCTCCCCTTTTGGGGGAGGTGCCGAGCAAGGCGAGGCGGTGGGGGCCTGTTGCCTTGCGTGCTCGCGCTGGATGCCCCCACCGACCCACCTGCGGTGGGCCACCTCCCCCAGAAGGGGAGGATTTGCCAAAGCAAAAGGGCCGCCCCTCACGGGACGGCCCTTTATGCTTGTTCGGAGGCGTGGCTTTAACCCAGCAGTTCCTGCTCGAGCTTCTTGGCCATCTCTTCGATGTTCTCGGGCGGCCAGCCGGGGATGTCCATGCCGAGGCGCAGGCCCATGCTGCTGAGCACTTCCTTGATCTCGTTGAGCGACTTGCGGCCGAAATTGGGCGTGCGCAGCATCTCGGCTTCGGTCTTCTGGACCAGATCGCCGATGTAGATGATGTTGTCGTTCTTGAGGCAATTGGCACTGCGCACCGACAGTTCGAGCTCGTCGACCTTCTTGAGCAGGTAGCGGTTGAGCTGGTTGGTATCGCCTTCGTCGGTGGTCGGCGCGGCCATGCCGATCATCGGCGAGCCGCCCACCGGCATCGCGTCTTCGAAGTGCACGAACAGCGAGAGCTGGTCCTGCAGGATCCGCGCGGCATAGGCCACGGCGTCTTCGGGGCTGATCGTGCCGTCGGTTTCGATCGTCAGGCTGAGCTTGTCGTAATCGAGCTCCTGCCCGATCCGCGCATTGTCGACCTTGTAGCTGACCTGGCGCACCGGCGAATAGAGGCTGTCAACCGGGATCAGGCCGATCGGCGCGTCGATCGGGCGGTTGCCCACGGCGGGGACATAGCCCTTGCCGCTATCGGCGGTGAGCTCCATGTTGAGGTTGGCGCCCTCATCGAGATGGCAGATGACGAGGTCCTTGTTCATCACCTCGATATCGCCCGACACCGCGATGTCGCCCGCGGTGACTTCGCCCGGGCCGGTGGCCGACAGCTGGAGCCGCTTGGGACCTTCGCCCTGCATCCGCAGCGCGATCTGCTTCACGTTGAGCACGATGTCGGTGACGTCTTCACGCACGCCCGCGAGGCTGGAGAATTCGTGGAGCACGTTCTCCATCTTGATCGAGGTGATCGCGGCACCCTGCAAGCTGGAGAGCAGCACCCGGCGCAGGGCATTGCCGAGCGTCAGGCCAAAGCCCCGCTCGAGCGGCTCGGCGACGAACGTGGCATGGCGCTTGGCGTCGTTGCCGGCCTTCACTTCGAGCGTGTTGGGCTTCTTAAGTTCCTGCCAGTTTTTGATATTGACGGTCATGGACTTCCCCTTGGGGTTTGTTCTGGCGGGAACGGCCGTGGTTTCGGTTCAGCGAAACCGGCGGCCGATCCGATTTGCGGCGGGCTAATCCGCCGCGAACGGGTGATCAGACGCGGCGGCG
>JANYGC010000041.1 GCA_025359425.1 Sphingomonadaceae bacterium | reverse complement strand
GGGGAATTTCCCATCAGCTTCAAGCCTGGCGATATGCGCCGGAGAATACAAAACCTTCTCTCGCACTTGCTTCTTTGATAGTAGTTTCATTGCCATGAACTCCCGAATGGGAGCCATTGCAATGGCTCAGGTTATGCCCTGGGCGAGCAAACCTAACACGAAGGCTTCATATTTGGCGAGAGCTTCTCGATTTACGAAATGAGCTGTGAGGCTGAAATCGGTCTGTGGTGCAATTTACGGGTTGTCTTTGAGGAAAAGGGCATGGCCTTGCCAGCCAAGCCTCTGAAGCATCGTTTCTAGACTTGTGGGATGTTCTGCATCCGTGATCATAGCGATACATCTCAGCACATCGGAGTTGTTACCCATGCGCTACCCAATATCTGCTGGGTAACAAGTGAAAATACACTAAGTAATTGAAAAACTGGAGCGGGCGAAGGGATTCGAACCCTCGACCCCAACCTTGGCAAGGTTGTGCTCTACCCCTGAGCTACGCCCGCTCGAACGTCCGAAGCCGGCGGCAATTGTTGCCACAGGCCGGGGAGAGGCGGGCGGTTAGCATCGGGCCTAGCGCTTGCCAAGGGAAAAGTGCCGTTCGTGTTCGGCCTCGTCCCCGGCGCGCTTTATCCCTTGGCAAATGACGACAAAGGCCCAAATTGGGCCCTGACATCCCGCCAATCACATTCCCCCGATACGGAGCACCCAGTGGCAAGCCTCGGCCTCAATCTTGATGAACAGAAAGCGGTCGACCGGTTCCGCACCAGTGTGATCGAACCTTCGATGACCGCGCTCGTGGTCCTCGACTTCTGGGCCGAATGGTGCGGCCCGTGCAAGGCGCTCAGCCCGACGCTGGAAAAGGTCGCGGCCGACTATGCGGACAAAGGCGTGGTGCTGGCCAAGGTCAATGTCGACGAAGAGCCGTTCATTGCGCAGCAGTTCCAGGTCAAATCGATCCCCACGGTCTATGCGATCTTCCAGGGCCAGCCGGTGGCCGACCTGACCCAGGCGCGGACCGAGAGCCAATTGAAGGCGCAACTCGACCAGATCCTCGCCAAGCTGCCGGTGCAGCCCGGCGGCTTGCCGGGCGGCGAGGCAGTGAGCGAAGACATCACCCCGCTGCTGGCGATGGGCGAGGAAGTGCTGGCCTCAGGCGAAGCCGACCGCGCCGCGTCGATCTTTGCGCAAATCGCCGAAATCGATCCGGCCAGCCCCGCCGCGCCGGCCGGGCTGGTGCGCTCGCTGACCGCGCTGGGCGAATTCGAATCGGCCGATGCCGTGCTGGCCGCGTTGTCGCCTGACCTTGCCGGCGATGCCGAAGTGACGCGCGCGCGCACCGCACTCGACCTTGCGCGCAACAAGCCAGGCGATGGTGAACTGGCCGCGCTTCAGGCGGCGGCGACCGCTCCTGAGAATTTTGCAGCCCGGCTCGCCTATGCCGAAGCCGCCTTTGCCGCAGGAGAACGCGATGCGGCGAGCGACACCCTGCTGGCGATGATCGCCGAGGACCGCGAGTGGCACGAGGGCGCAGCGAAGGCCAAGCTGCTCCAGATGTTTGAGGCAACGGGCCTTGAAGACCCGTGGGTCGCAGCGCAGCGGCGGCGGCTATCGCTGCTGTTGTTCGGCTAGGTCATGCGCGTTTCGATCTTCCCGCTGCCCGGCGCGATCCTGTTTCCGGGGCTGCAACTGCCGCTCCACATCTTCGAGCCGCGCTACAAGGCGCTGATCAAGGATGCGCTGGCGCGCGACCGGTTGATCGGGATGATCCAGCCGCGCGTTTCCTTGAAAAGCAAGGGCGCCGAAGAAGGCGCACCGCTGTACCAGATCGGGTGCATCGGCAAGATCGGTGAATTCGAGGCGCTGGATGACGGGCGCTTCAACCTCGTGCTCGAAGGGCAGGCACGGTTCCGCATGGTGCGCGAGCTGGATGTCGCGACCCCGTTCCGGCAGATCGAGGCCGACTTGCTCGGCGAGGAAGATGCGCCCGCGCTCGCCGCGGTCGAACGCGCCAGCTTCGAACGCGAGGCGCGGCGCTTTGCCGATGCGCAAGGCTATGCGGTCGATTGGGACGCGGTCGCGCGGCTCGACGACGAATCGCTGATCGACGGGGTCAGCCAGATCGCGCCGTTCGACGCCGCCGCGAAACAAGCGCTGCTCGAAGCCAATGGCCTCAGCGCGCGGTGCGAGCTGCTGGTGCAACTGATGCAATTCTTCGGCCGCCACGACAACGACGATGGCCGGGTGACGTTGCAATAGGGCTACACTCCGGCCAGCACCGCTTTCACCCCGTCGATCACATATTGCGCCGCCAGCGCTGCGAGCAGCACGCCGAGCAGGCGGGTGATGACCGCCTCGACCCGCGTGCCGAGCAGCTTCATCAGCGGTCCGGCGGCGGCCAGCGCGGCCAGCGTCAGGACCATCACCGCCGCGAGCGCGCCGAGGACGACCAGCGTCTGCTCGGTCCCCTGCGCGCGCTGGGTGAGCAGCATGATCGTGGCGATCGAGCCGGGGCCGGCGATCATCGGCATCGCCATCGGGAAGACCGAGACGTCTTCGATCTCGGGGGTTTGTGCGTTCTGCGCCAGGATCTTGTCGGCGCGCTCCTCGCGGCGCTGGGTGCGCTTTTCGAACACCATGTCGAGTGCGATCACGAACAGCATGATCCCGCCGGCGATGCGGAAGGAATTGAGCTCGATATGCAGCGCGCCGAGCAGGTGCTCACCGAACAGCGCGAACACCACCAGGATCAGCGACGCAATCACGCATGCCCGCACTGCCATGGTCAAAGACTGGCGATGGGTCGCGCCCTTGACGAGGCCCGCGTAGATCGGCGCGCAGCCCGGCGGGTCGATCACCACGAACAGGGTGATGAAGGCCGAAAGGAACAGGTCGAGCATGTTACGTCGTCAAAATCACTTGGCTGGCGCTTCGACCTGCAGGTCCTGCACGGTGACCGGCTTGCCCTCGCTCGTCATGGTGACGACGAAACGGCGCGCGCCATCGGGGCTTACCATGACATCCCAGCCGACCGTCCCGTCGAGCGAGGCGCCGCTGCGGTGCGCCGGATCGAGCGCGGGCAGGCTGCCCTTGAAATCCTTGGGCTTGGGCGCGCGCTCGGGCCGGTATCCGGCGGGACAATCGGCGACCTTGGCGGCGATCATCTCGGGCGCGTCGAGCGGCATCGGCAGGCCCTCAGCCTGATCGAGCACCCATTTGTATTTAAGGTTCTTCTGGCGCTGCCACACGGTGGTGAAATAGCCGGTGCTGCCATCGGATTGCTGCCACGCACCGCGCGTCACCGCGAGGCTGCCATCGCAGCTCGACCAGACCTGGTGCGGCTGCCATTTGACCGCCGCCGCCGGGTCCGCCTTCCCCGCCAGAAAGTTCTGCGCATAAGCCATCTGCGGCACGAACATCACCGCGTCCTTGGCCGCGGTGGCGCGAAATGCGGTCCACTGGCCCTTGGCCTGCGCGAGTTGCGCAAAGGCGACCTCGGCGGCGATGACCGCGCTGGGATTGGCGTTGCCATTGCCGTCACGGTTGTCACGGCGATCGCGGGCCAGCGCGGGGGCGCCAAGCAGAGCCAGCACGGCGGTTGCGAGAATCAGTTTTTTCATGGGCTTGGTCATACTCCGCGAGCCCAAGCGTGACCAGCGTGTGTTAGAGCGCGTCCGTGGCCAGTTCCACCCCGGCGTTGCGGTGCGCGGCGACCAGCGTATTGCGCAGCAGCACCGCGATGGTCATCGGCCCGACCCCGCCCGGCACCGGGGTGATCGCTCCGGCGACCTCGGCAGCGCTGACAAAATCGACATCGCCCACGAGCCGCCCCTTGGCCGCTCCGTCAGCGGGCGGCAGGCGGTTGATGCCGACATCGATCACGGTCGCGCCGGGCTTGAGCCAATCGCCCTTGACCATTTCGGGCCGGCCGACTGCGGCTACCACGATATCGGCGCGGCGGACCACATCAGCCAGGTCCTTGGTCCGCGAGTGCGCGATCGTGACCGTGCAGCTTTCCGCCAGCAGCAATTGCGCCATCGGCTTGCCAACCAGAATCGAGCGCCCGATCACCACGGCGTCGAGGCCCGAGAGACTGCCCAGCCGATCCTTGAGCAGCATCAGCGAGCCGAGCGGGGTGCACGGCACCAGCCCCGGCAGGCCCAGCGCGAGCCGCCCGGTGCTGACCGGGGTCAGCCCATCTACGTCCTTGGCCGGGCTGATCCGCTCCACCACGGCCTGCTCATCAAGCTGCTTCGGCAGGGGCAACTGGACCAGAATGCCATCGACTGCCGGATCGGCATTGAGCCGGTCGACCAGCGCCAGCAGGGCCTCTTGTGAGGTATCGTCCGCCAGCTTGTGCTCGAAACTGGCCATGCCGCATTCGAGCGTCGCCTTGCCCTTGCTGCGGACATAGACTTGGCTCGCCGGATCGTCCCCGACCAGCACCACCGCGAGCCCGGCTTTGCGCCCGGCGCGTTGTGTGAAAGTCGCGGCATAGTCCGCGACCGTGGCCCGCAGCGCGGCTGCGAACGCTTTGCCGTCGATGACCGCCGCGCTCACTGCATGCTCGCGATAGCCAGCGTGCCGAGGATCTTCTGCAGCACCGTCAGCAGCACGATCAGCACCATCGGCGACAGGTCGATCATTCCGGTATCGGGCATGAACCGCTGGATCGGACGCAGGATCGGCGCGAGCAGCGCGTTGACCGCAGTCCACAGCGCCCCGGCCCACTGGCTATGCCGATCGACCACGTTGAAGCTGAACAGCAGGCTCAGCACGAATTGCACGATCACCAGCATGATCACGATCGAAATCAGGTAACCAACGATATCGATCAGCGCCAAATAGACCACGGGTGAATTCCTCCTGCCAATGAGCCACGGCGCTTAGCCGAGGAGCGGGGGAAAGGGCAACCTTGAGCGGCGCGCCTAAGGCGTGATTGTCAAACTCTCGATGTACCAGCGCAGTTGTTCGGCACTGGCCCCGTCGACATCGTTGACCCGGCGCAGCACGATCTCGCCGCGCGTGTGGCGCTTGCCGTCGATCAGTACGATCGGCGCGGTGTAATAGAGCGAGCCGGCCCCGCCTTCGGTATCGCCGGCGTGCAGTTCGAACTCGGGATTGGCGAGCTTGCCCCACTTGGCGGCGAACTGCGCGAGGGTCAGGCCAGAGCGCGCACCATAGTCGCCCCAGTAAAGATGGGCGCTGCCCCACCGCTTCAGGCTCATCGTTTTGGCCCAAGCGACCACGACTTTGGCTGGATCGCGCGATTCCGAGGGCAATTCAGGTGGCGCGGCTGGGGAACCGGTTGGGTTCGCTGACGGCATGGCTGCGGCGCCCGCTGCGGCCGCGGCTTGCGCGGCGCTCGACGCCAAGGCGCTGGCGTCGGGTTGTTCGGGCGCGGGCCTGGAACAGGCGGCCAGCGCGGCGACGGCGATCGCGATGGCGGCCCGCCTCATGCGCGGATCAGCGTCCCGGCGCCGCGTTCGGTGAAGATTTCGAGCAGCATTGCGTGCGGCACCCGTCCGTCGAGCACCACCGCCGCTTCGCACCCCGCCTCGACCGCGTGGATGCAGGTTTCAAGCTTGGGGATCATCCCGCCGGTGATCGCGCCTTCGGCCTGCAGCCGCGCGATATCGCCGGGCTGCAGATCGGTCAGCAGCTCTCCGTCCTTGTCGAGCACGCCCGCGACATCGGTCAGCAGAAACAGCCGCGCCGCACCCAATGCGGCGGCAATCGCCCCGGCCATGGTGTCGGCGTTGATATTGTACGTTTCGCCGTCCGCACCCGGCGCGATCGGCGCGATCACCGGGATCATCCCCGCCGCGCTGGCGGTTTCGATGATGCTGGTGTCGACGCTTTGCGGCTCACCCACGAAGCCCAGGTCGAGCACCTGTTCGATATTGCTGCCCGGATCCTTGGTGGTGCGGGTCACTTTGCTGGCAATCACCAGCCCCCCGTCCTTGCCCGAAATTCCCAGCGCCTTGCCGCCAGCCCCCGCAATCCAGCCGACCAGTTGCTTGTTGATCGAGCCCGACAGGACCATCTCGGCGATCTCGGCGGTGGCCTTGTCGGTGACGCGCAGGCCGTCGACGAAGGTGCTTTCGACCCCCAGTTTCTTGAGCATCGCGCCGATCTGCGGGCCGCCGCCGTGGACCACCACCGGGTTGATCCCGACCGCTTTCAGCAAGACCACGTCCTCGGCAAAATCGCGCGCCAGCTCGGGATCGCCCATGGCGTGGCCGCCGTATTTGACCACGAAGGTCTTGCCCGCATAGCGCTGCAAATACGGCAAGGCCTCGACCAGCGTTTCAGCCTTGAGGAGCATGGCCTGCATTTGGGCGGGATCGTGGGCCTGGGTCATGGTGCGCGCTTAGTGCCAGTCACGCCTTGCTGTCCAGTTTGCGGCCATAGGTCACGACAATCCAGATGATCGCCGGAACCATAATTGCCGACAGGACTACTTTGGCGATCATCTGGCCGACCATGATATCCATGATCGGGCGAACCCCGTAGAATGACAGGGTGATGAAGAGCAGCGTATCGACGATCTGGGACAGTGCCGCCGCGATGAACCCGCGCAGCCTGGCGAAAGGTCCGCCGCTGGTCCGCAGGCGGTTGAAGATCCAGACATTGAGCGTCACCGAGGTGCCGTAGGAGATAATGCCCGCAAACATCATCCGCCAGCTTTGGCCCAGGATGGTGGGGAAGGCTTCCTTGGCTGGCTCATACATTTCCGGATCGGTTGGCAGTTGCAGCACAAACAGCGTCATCAGGATCGCGCCCACCAGCGGAATAAAGCCGTAGCGCACCAGCCGGTCGGCTATCTCTTTGCCGTGAAGTTCGGCGATCCCGCTGGAAATTCCGATCAGCGTCAGGAACGGGAAGATCCCAGCCTCGACCACCAGCGGCCCCAAAGTGACTTGCTTGGCGCCAAGCACTCCGGCCAAGGTGACCATCCCGCCATAAAACAGCGAAAACAGCAGGAGCGATCGAGCAGTGGGCTGGGGTGTGGTCATGCTGAGGGCTTAGCGAGCCTTGGAGTTAAGGGGAAGTGGCGCAAGAATTCCTCCCCGGCATGGGAAGGGGGACCAGCGCAGCTGGTGAAGGGGCACGGGCCGGTGATCCTGATCTCTTGAGGTTGCGCCATACCGTGGGTGCCCCTCCACCACTACGTGGTCCCCCTCCCCTCCTGAGCTTGTCGAAGGGCGGGGAGGAATTGACGCGCTGCGCAAAGCCGTTACCTCTCACGCGCAATATTCAATCCGGGGGCGCGCCAAGCCAATGCAACATCTGATGAGCCTGATCGGCATCCTGCTGATCCTTGGCATCGCCTTCCTGCTCTCGTCCGACCGCCAGGCGATCCGCCCGCGCGTGGTCGGCGCGGCGTTCGCCTTGCAGGCCGGATTTGCCGCGCTGGTGCTCTACGTGCCGCAGGGCAACATGATCCTGCAGACCATCTCGAACGGCGTGTCGGCCCTGCTCGGCTATGCTCATGCCGGCACCGAATTCATCTTTGGCCCGCTCGCCAAGCCCGAGATCGGCGGCAACAGCTTTGCCATTGCCGCGCTGCCGGTGATCATCTTTTTTGCCGCGCTGATCGCGGTGCTCTATTACCTTGGGATCATGCAGCTGATAATCCGCTGGGTCGGCGGGGCGCTCGAAAAGATCACCGGAATTTCCAAGGTCGAGAGCTTGTCGGCGGCGTCGAACATCTTCGTCGGCCAGTCGGAAAGCCCGCTGGTGATCCGGCCTTACCTGGCCGAGCTGACCCCCTCGCAGCTGTTCTGCCTGATGACCGTGGGGATGGCCGGGGTCGCCGGCACGATCCTCGCAGCTTACGCCAGCATGGGCATCCGGATCGATTACCTCGTTGCCGCCGCGTTCATGTCGGCCCCGGGCGGGATCGTGATGGCCAAGATCATCATGCCCGATCCCAAGGGCGAGCAGCTGGTCGAGCCCGACGAAATCAAGATCCCCGATGAGGAAGAGCGCCCCGCCAACGTCATCATGGCGGCCGCACAGGGCGCGCAGACCGGGGTGAAGCTCGCGGTGATGGTCGGCGCGATGGTGCTGGCGTTCGTCGCGCTGGTCGCGCTCGCCAACGGCATCGTCGGCGGGATCGGGGGCTGGTTCGGCTATCCTGACCTCTCGTTCCAGATGGTGCTGGGCTATGTATTTGCCCCGGTGTTCCGCCTGCTCGGTGCGCCCGACTGGACCGAAGCGATGCGCGCCGGCGGGTTTTTCGGGACCAAACTGGTGCTCAACGAATTCGTCGCCTTCATCGATCTGGGCGCGGCGAAAGATTTGTCGCAAACCACGCAGGGCATCGTCACCTTTGCCTTGTGCGGGTTCGCCAATTTCAGCTCGATCGCGATCCAGCTTGCGGTGGTCGGCAACCTCGCCCCCAACCAGCGCCCGACGATCGCCCGGCTCGGGTTGAAGGCACTGCTCGCCGGAAGCCTCGCCAATCTGATGAGCGCCGCGCTGGCCGGGCTGATGCTGCCGTAGGAAAATTTGTTTCAGAGAAGGCACGAAGGCGCGAAAAGGTTTGAAAACTTTGCGCCTTCGCGCCTTCGCGTGAAACAGTTTCTTTTGCTAAGAGCCTCTTATGACCGACATTCTCACCAGCGACACCGTCGCTTCCGTCAGCCTCGATGACGCCGACCGCGATCCGCAAGCCTTCGCGCAGGAGCTTGGGGAGAGCTTCGTCGACTATGGTTTCGCGATCGTCCGCGATCATGGCATTCCGCAGGATCTGATCGACCGCGCCGAAGCGCTTGCCAGGCAGTTTTTCGCGCTGCCCGAGGCGACCAAGCGCGCTTATTT
>JANYGC010000001.1 GCA_025359425.1 Sphingomonadaceae bacterium | reverse complement strand
CGAAGTCGAGACACTTCGCGCGGTGTCTCGACTTCGCTCGACACGAACGGAGGTGGGCGAAATTGGGCTTTTTAACCATACTGAGCGGGACACCCGTCAGGATGCCCGCCCCGCTGCGGCGCCCCCGATGTGAGGGGCCGCAAGTTTCCGTCCGCAGCCGGGCGGAGCGCGGGAAGGCTGCGGTCAGAACTCGATTTTCACCGTGCCCCCGAAAGTGCGCGGATCGCCCAGGTTGCCGACCACCAGCCCGACGCTGTTGGGCGCGATCTGCAATTGTTCGAGGTAGGAAACATTGAACGCGTTGCGGACCCAACCGAACACATCGATCCGCACGCCCGGGCCATCGCGGTCAGAACGCCAGCCGAGCCGGAAGTTGGTCAGGGTGTAACCCTTGATCTGCGTTGCGGGCGAGGGCGTGGCGTTGGAGGAGAACGACGAGCGGGTGTTGCCGTCCGCGCCGAGGTAAAACTGACCCGGCTTGCCCAGCAACGCCGCCGGCAGGTTGCCTTCCGCGCCGAACGACAGCGCGTATTTCGACACGCCGGGCAACTGCTGCCCGCTGATGGCGCAGCTGACCGGGCTGGTGCCGATCGGCAGCGCGGCCGGGATCGTGCAATCGGTCCCGCTGAAGGTCGATCCGCCCGAGAGCTCCAGCGGCGGCGGGGCGTTGGTGAAGTCGCGGTACGTCGCATCGGTATAGGCAAAGTTGGCGTAAGCATTGAACCGCTCGCTCGGGCGGACCGAAAAATCGGCCTCGATCCCTTGCGAGCGCACCTTGGGCACGCTGGCGACATAACCGCGCAAGGTGGATAGCGAAGCGGCGTTGTTGCTGGAGAACACCGCCTGGTAATTCGCGATATCGGTGCGGTACGCGGCCAGGTTCAAGGTAATCTTGCGGTCCCAGAACTGGGATTTGATCCCCACTTCGTAATGCCGCACCGATTCGGGCGCGACGGTGTTGAACTGGCTCTGCGGCAGCCCGGTGACGGCATCGGCCGGCACGCCGTTGAGGTTGATCCCGCCGGTCTGGAAGGTCTTCGAATAGGTCGCATAAGTGTGGATGTCGTCGGCCAGATCGTAAGCCAGCGTCAGGTCGTACGACAGGTTCCACGCACTGAAGCTCGGCGCATAGCTTTCGGGCAGCAGCACTTGCAGCTGTGCTTTTTGCGCCGGTGTGCCGGTCGTCACCATGCCCGGGGTCAGCAAGTTGCCCAAGGCATCGGTGACCACCGCGTTGTACGAGCCGTCCTTCTTGTCGTAATTGACCCGGAACCCCGGCTGGATCGTCAACCGCGGCACCGGCCGCCAGCTTGCCTGACCGTAGACCGAGAAGCTGACATTGCTGAGGTGGATGGTGTTGGTCGAGGTCAGCCCGCCGATGACATTCTGGTTATAGGGGTTGGTCGGCGTGGTGCTTGGCGAGAGCAGCCATTTGGTCGCCGCCGGGCCCTGCACCTGGCTGCCGTTGGTATTGATCGACTGCTGATAATAGAAGCTGCCAAGCTGGAAATCGAGCGTGTCGCTGTGCCGATTGTAGCGCAGCTCTTGCGTGAACTGGCGCTGCTTTGACGGGTTCTGGCTGATCGTGGTGATCGGCAGCGCGGTGAAATCGCGGTCGTTCGAGGGATCCCAGTCCCAATAGCGAAAGGCGGTGATCGCGGTCAGCGTGCCCGCCCCCAGATCGAGCTTGGCGCGCAGCGAGGCGCCGCCGATCGACTGCCGCGCGCGCAGCGTGGCATCGACATCGCTCAGGCGGTTCGCCGGGTCCTGTGCGGCGAGCGGGATGGAGTAGCCCTGCACCGCCGAGATCGCCGGATACTGGCGGTTAATCGCCTTCTGCGTCGCAGCGTAGCTCACGAACACCGTCGCGCAGCAGACGATGTTCTGGTGGTTGTAATCCCCCGCCAGGCTAATCTCGAGATTGTCGGTCGGACGCCACAGCGCCTGCGCGCGCAGCCCGATGTTGCCGAGGTTGTTGTCCTTTACCCCGGTGGTAATGTTGCGAACCGTGCCACCGCGCGTGGTGGCCGAGACTGCGAGGCGCAGCGCCAGCTTGTCGGTTACCGGCCCGGAGACCGCGCCCTTGGCCTGGACGTAACCATAGTTACCGACCGACAATTCGGCGCGGCCCTCAAAATCGAAGGTCGGCTGGCGCGAGGTGATGTTGATCGCGCCCGCCGTGGTATTTTTGCCGTACAGCGTACCCTGCGGCCCGCGCAGCACTTCGATCTGCTTCACATCGAGGAAATCGAAGGTCGATGAGGCGACCCGCGAATAATAGACATCGTCGACATAGATCCCGACCCCCTGGTCGATCCCGTCGTTGGTCAGCCCGAGCGGCGAGCCGAAGCCGCGCACGTTGACCGAGGTGTTGCGCGGGTTGGACGAATAGAATTGCAGCGCCGGGGTGAGTTGCTGGAGCCGCCCGACGTTGAACGCCCCGGTGTTGTCGATATGATCGCCGCCGACCACCGAGATCGCCACCGGTACGGCTTGCGAACTTTCGCTGCGGTGGCGCGCGGTAACCACGATCTCGTCGCTCTCATCGCTCGCCCCGGTCCCGACCGAGGTCTTCGATTGCGGATCGCCAGTGGCAGTATCGGCGCTGGCGGCGGTATCGGCGAGCGCGGGCGCGGCCAGCAGCGAGGCGGAGGCGAGCAGGGAGAAGCGGACGAACGAGGGCATTTTTTGCAAATCCTGGCGCAAGGTCTTGGCCGCATCCGGTAGTCCGGCATGCGGCTGGTGAATGAAAACCGGGGCCGGTCATGCGCGGCCGGCCCCGGGCTCCGGGAGGAGAGGCCCTTAGCGCCCTTGGTAACTCTACCATTATCATAGACAAGTGCAGTTTCACTTGGCGCCGATGAAGCGCAGCTTTTACGCGGCGTGCTGTGCACACGGGCGAATGTTACAACCGCGTCTTCAAAGCGCCACACGGGTGTAACGCAAGGCTGCGATCAAGGCCCTATCGGGAAACCGTATCGGAGCTACGCGATGCCAAGCGAAACTGACCTCGCCAATCTCGCGGCCAGGCTTCCCGCCTGGCTCGACTTGCCCGAACCGCGCGGGTTCCGGCCCAAGCAAAAGTTCCGCACGGTGTGGATTTCGGACATCCACCTCGGCACCAAAGGGTGCAACGCGGTGCTGCTGCTCGACTTCCTCCGCGCGATCGAGTGTGAGACGCTTTATCTGGTCGGCGACATCCTTGATGGCTGGCGGCTGCGCAAGGGCTGGTACTGGCCCGACGAACACAACGAAGTGGTGCGGCGCATCCTCATGCTCGCGCATCGCGGCACCCGGGTGGTGCTGATTGCGGGCAACCATGACGAGATGCTGCGCCCTTGTGCCGGGTTCACCTTCGGCGGGGTCGAGGTCGCGCTCGAGGCGATCCACACCACCAGGGACGGCCGCCGCCTGCTGGTCACGCACGGCGACGCATTCGATGTGGTGGTGCTGTACCACCGCTGGCTCGCCTTCGCCGGTGATCAGGCTTACAGCCTGTTGCTGCAGGCCAACGTGGCGCTCAACCGCGTGCGGCGGCGGTTCAAGCTGCCGTACTGGTCGCTGTCGTCCTACCTCAAGAAGCGGGTCAAGAACGCGGTCGCGTTCGTCGGCGAGTTCGAGGAAGCGGTCGCCCGCGCGGCCAGCGAGCGCGGGGTCGACGGGGTGGTCTGCGGCCACATCCACTGCGCCGAGATCCGCCAGATCGGCGCGATCACCTATTACAATGACGGCGACTGGGTCGAAAGCTGCACCGCGCTGGTGGAGGCCGGCGACGGCCAGATGCGGCTGATCGACTGGGCCGAGGAACACCGCCGCGCCGCCGCCCGCACTCCCACGGCAGCGCCGCTGCCCGCCCCCACCGAAAGGGAACCCGCATGAGAATCGCCATTTGCACCGACGCTTGGCATCCGCAAGTCAATGGCGTGGTCCGGTCGGTCTCGACCACGGTCGGCCAATTGCTCGAGCGCGGCCACGAGGTCGAATTGATCACTCCGGGCCAGTTCCGCACCATGCCGCTGCCCGGCTACAGCGAAATCCGCCTGGCGCTGGCCCCGCGCTTCGGGACGCGCCGGACGCTGAGCGACTTCGCCCCCCAGATCGTCCACATTGCCACCGAAGGCCCGATCGGGTGGAGCGCGCGCGGCTGGTGCCTGGCGCATGGTGTGCCCTTCACCACCGCCTTCCACACCCGCTTTCCCGATTACGCCGCGGTCCGCACCGGGCTCAGCGCCGAGCGGTTCTGGCCGCTGATGCGGCGCTTCCACGCGCCCGCACGCGCGGTGCTGGTCTCGACCCCGACGCTCGGGGCCGAGCTTGAGCAGCGCGGGCTGCCGCACTGGAAGCTATGGACCCGCGGGATCGACCACGACCTGTTCCGCCCCGGCCACGCGCCGCTGCCCGAGCTTGGCTCGTACCCCGGCCCGGTGCTGCTGTACGTCGGCCGGATCGCGTCCGAGAAGAACCTGCCGCTGTTCCTCGACGCAGCAGTCCCGGGACACAAAGTGGTGGTCGGCGACGGGCCCGACCTCGACGCGCTGCGCAAGCGCTATCCCGAAGTCACGTTCCTGGGCGCATTGACCGGCGAGGCGCTGGCCCGGGCCTATTGCTCGGCCGATGTGTTCGTCTTCCCCAGCCGCACCGATACGTTCGGGCTGGTGCTGATCGAGGCGCTGGCCTGCGGACTCCCGGTCGCGGCGCTCCCCGTCCCCGGCCCGCTCGACATCATCGGCGCCAACGGCCGCGGCCCGGCGGGTGACCTGCCGATGACGATCGGCGCGCTCGACGAGGACTTGGCGCAAGCGATCCACAAGGCCCTGCGGCTTGACGGGTTGGCGGCGGCGGTGGTCGGCGCGGGCTACAGCTGGGAGCGCGCGACCGACCAGTTCCTCACCGCGCTGCAGGACGCCGCGCTCACGCCGGCGGCGGCAAGTCCGCAACGTCCTCGAACGAAGGCTGCAGCGTGATCGGATCGGCCAACGAAACCTGATCGAGCATCGCCGCCATCTCGTCGCGCAGGGTGAGCATCAGCCCGCGCAACCGGCACTCCGCCTCGGGCAGGCAATTGTTGCACCGCTCATGCGCGTTGCGCGCCGCGCAGGGGACCAGCGCCAGGCTGCCCCGGGTCAACCGGATGATATCGCCATAGCGGATGTCGACCGGCGGCAAGGCCAGTTCGTACCCGCCATCGCGGCCCCGGGTCGAGATCACCAGACCGCCACGCACCATCTCGGACAGGATCACGGTGAGGAACTTGCGCGGGATATTCTGCGCCTCGGCAATGGTGTCGAGCCGCACCGGCCCCTGCCGCCAGGTGTCGGCGAGGTGCTGGAGCGCGCGGATCGAATAGCGGGTTTTCTGCGAGAGCATGGAAGCCGCAGTGAAGCGCGCCGCGCCGCGCATTGTCAACCTGCGGAGTAGAAATTCGCCCGCCAAAAAACTTTCCTACAGGCCCTCACCTGCGCGATGCTCCCGCGCCCCCGCCACAGGAGCCCCGCATGACCATCGACAAGTCCCGCCTCCCCCGCACGGCCCCGCTGCCCGCCTTCACCCCGGTCCCGCGCGAGCGCCTCCGCCACGACGGCTGGACCCCCGAGCGCCAGCGCGGCTTCACCCTTCGACAAGCTCAGGGCAATCGGGAAGCGTGACGTCCGCTCACCCTGAGCCTGGCGAAGGGGCCCCGACGCGCTTTGCCGCAGATGGCCGCGTCACCGCGCGGCGCAGCTCGATCGGCGATCCCAAGGAAGCAGCGCGCCTCGGCCGGTACAAGAAGCAGTGGCGCAAGGAGTGGGAGGAAGAGCGCGCCCGCGACGAGGCCGCCGAAGCCGACGAAAACAACGACGCGCTCGACGCCCAGCTCGACCGGCTGCAGGAAGGCTGGCTCGAAGACATGACCAGCGCCACCCGTGCGCTGTACGACGCCTACGCCGCTGCCGCCGATGCCGACGAAGCAGGCGGCCGCACCGCCTGGAACGAGGAGGGCGGCGCGACGATTATCGACCAGCCGGGCACCGAAGGCGGCGACCAGGCAGGCGACGAATGGGACGGCGCCAACGTGACCCGCCGCATCGAACTCAGCGACTTCACCAAGGACAAGGACCAAGACCAATGAGCACCAGAGAACTGCCCGACTTCCTCAAACGCGGCTTCCCCGACATCGGCCTGCCGCCCGCCAAGGTGGGGCCCAGCCGGATGGCCTTCCCCGAAATGCGCCCGGTGGTGGAGCCGGGGCTGCATGATACGGCGAGCATGGGGGAATGGGTGGTGCGGGATTGGGCGGCGCATGTGGATGCGGGGCGACTTGCCTGATCTTCGTATATCCCGTATATACGGCGGCATGACAAAGCCTGTCCACACCAAAACCTTCAAGTCCGGCAACAGCGTCGCGGTGCGGCTGCCCAAGGGATTCGCCATTCCAGCGGGAGCGGAACTCGAAATGCACAAGATCGGCGACACGGTGACGATCAAGCTCACGCGCGACAGTGCCGATGTTCGCCGCCTGTTGCGTAGTTTGACGGCAGATATGGCAGCAATCGGCGCGCCGCCAGGCGGCGTGCAAAAGCGCGATCCGTTCGACTGGCCCGATCGCAAGAACCTGTTCTGATCCCGCCGCACCAACATGACTTTCGCCGCATGATTTTTATCGACACCGACGTCGCCATCGCACTGCGCGACGCACACCCGGCAACCTTGCGGCTGATCGACGAACTGCCGGACCTTCCCGTGATCTCGATGATCACGCGGATCGAACTCGAAAACGGCGTCAACGCCGATCCGAGCCACGCACCGCTTCGCCGGCGATTGCTCGACCGCTTCCTGCAAACCATCGCCGTTCAAATGTTCACCGATGCCGACATTCTCGCTTACGGCAGAATCGTCTACAACCTTGGCCATGACAGGCGGACCACCCTTGATCGCCTGATCGCCGCTCAGGCCATCACCCGCGACGCAACGCTGATCACCCGCAACGGCAAGGACTTCCGGCGGATCGATGGGTTGAAGCTGGAGGAATGGCCGGGGCTTTAGGGTTAGGAAGGTTTAGGGGTTTTCGGACCTGTCACCGCAATACCACCGTAATACCCCCGCCGGATGGCCTTCCCCGAGATGCGTGCCGTGATCGAGCCGGATCTGCACGACGGCGCGAGCATGGGGGAATGGGTGGTGCGGGATTGGGTGAGGTTGGTGGATGCGGGGCGCTTGATTGAAAAGGAATGACCGTTCCGCTCAAGCACTGCGCATTCAGCAGGGCGGCACCTTAGTCTTAGCCGCTTGGCCCAAACTGGCACCAGTTTGGTCTATTTCCGGTTGCGGGCTAATTGACATCTTTCGGCAGCGCGGGCAGTCGGCAACTGCCGGAGTAGCAGAACACGGGACCATAAGCATGTCATTTGAGAACGAGGACCCGACTACTTCTGTGCAAACGATTACCTCCAAAATGGAGGTAATCGAGTCCGCACTTGAAGCATTTGCAACCCATCTTCGGCAACTCGACAACGCTGGTTTTTCAATGGCTTCTATCCACCTGAATGCTGCAATTGAGCGACTAAACAGCGAGAAGGTCGCATTGGCCAAGCAGTTGAAAATTTGAGATAGACACTTAATTCTAGGATAATGTGCGTTAAACAAACCTTCGCAAAGTTGCTGATTTCAGATATGTTAGCCTCTCGATTTGGGGCAAGTAACTGAAATGCAATCGATAGACCGATCAGCTAGACCGATATCGACGCTGACAGCGAAGCAGTGCGAGGTTTTGGACCTTGTGTTGGCGCATAAGTCGTCAAAGGAAATCGCTCGATCGTTGAATATTTCTCATTACACTGTGGATCAGCGTATAACGGCCGCCCGGCAGAAACTGGGCGTTTCCTCACGCGGTGAGCTGGCGCGTTCCTATTTGCGACTGCGCGGGTTATGCGAAGAAACCGCATACGGTTTTTCGCACGTAGAAACCTCAGAGTTTCCAATGCAGATGCCGGATCGGGATCAGCCTGTTGATCCGGTTTTTATGCTTTCGGATGTTACATCTTTGGAGATGGGCGTGCCATGGCATGGTGAACCGGTTCCGCCAGTTGGCCTGGAGGCATTCGACAACCGCTTTGGGATTTTGGGTCGGCTTTTTGTTATTCCAGCACTGGCAGTATTCTTAGCTCTTTTGATGCTATCAATGCTCGCTATCGCGGAGACGCTGACGAACATTTTTTAGGGCGGCCAGCCTTCGAAATTCAAATTGCCAGCACCGCAGGCGCTGGGATGGAGATTGGTATGGCTATGAATACGCAAATTGCAGCTTCACGCATCGTTCGGGACCTCGTGAACAGCGAAATCGAAATCGACCGCGCGCTGGCTAGCAGCGCTTCGCTGTTGGCGACAATGGTTCAGGCTCGGGTCGATACAAGCGCACCGCTTGCGACCGGACAAACAGCAATCATGCGTCTGGTTCGCTCACTCAATTCGATGTCGGACGCGCGCGGCGACATGATCCGGGTTCACTCAGAACTACTGAAGGTTGGCCAAGAGCGCGCCGACTACAGCCTCGATCCCAACGGATGCCCAAAAAACGTTGTGGATGCCGAAAACAGTGTGGGCTTGCAACTCGTGGCCTAGGCCGCTTGACTGGCGAAGAATGCTCTCGCAGATCATGCAAATGGCTCTCTTTGTCACTACGTTGGTGCTGATCTTTTCGGCGGTTACTTTTGCGATCTGGCTAGGTGACTCTCCCGAAAAGACAGCCGCGTCGGTCATTTCGTCGCAAGTCGTCTTGAACTTGATTGGGCATCAGCTCTTCTCATTTCACTACGCGAAATTCGATCCTGTCAGCGGAATCCTCGACACAGCAGGATTGCTAAGCTTTTTCGCGATTGCGCTTTACGCGCGGAGAATTTGG
>JANYGC010000133.1 GCA_025359425.1 Sphingomonadaceae bacterium | reverse complement strand
CGCTCCCCCACCCCTGACCCCTCCCCGCCGGGGAGGGGGAATAAGGGGGGTAGTGCCCCTCAGATCCGTTCGATGATGATCGCCGGGGCCATGCCGCCCGCCGCGCACATCGTGATCAGGCCGTAGCGCCCGCCTGAGCGTTCCAGTTCATCGAGCGCGGTGCCGATCAGGATCGATCCGGTCGCACCGATCGGGTGGCCCAGCGCCATCGCGCCGCCGTTGATGTTGACCTTGGTCCGGTCGAGATCGAGATCGCGGATGAACTTTTCGGCGACCACCGCGAAGGCCTCGTTGATTTCCCAGACGTCGATATCGTCCTTGGTCAGACCGGCTTTGGCCAGAACCTTTTTCGCGGCCGGAACCGGGGCGTTGAGCATCAGCGTGGGATCATCGCCCTGGTTGGCATAGGCGACGATCCGCGCGCGCGGCTTGAGATCGTGTTCCTTGGCATATTCGGGCGAGGTGATCAGGATCGCCGCCGCGCCATCGACCACGCCCGACGAGTTGCCGGCATGGTGGAAGTGCTGGATGTCGAGATCGGGATAGCGCCGGTTGATCTGCCCCCGGAAAGTCGTCCCGCCAATGTCGAAATCGGCCACCCCGGCGAAGCTGGGCTTCAAGGCGGCAAGCCCTTCGGCGGTGGTTTCAGGCCGGGGAAATTCCTCGCGGTCCAATGCCACGCTGCCATCAGGATTCTTGACCGGGATCACCGACTTGGCAAAGCGCCCTTCCTTGATCGCCACATCGGCGCGCTGCTGGCTGACCAATGCGAGCCCGTCGAGCGCCTCGCGGCTGATGCCCTCCATCGTCGCGATCGCATCGCCGCAGACGCCCTGGTGGCTTTGCGGGTGCAACGCGTCGAGCGCTTCGTGGCCCGAGCCCATCAGGCGCGGGGCGATCCCGGCGTTGGCCTGTTCGGCGCCATAAGCAGTGGTGTAGCTCATCATTTCGGTGCCGCCGGCAATCACGCAGTCTTCCATCCCCGACATGACCGAAGCCGCCGCCATATTGACCGAGGTGATCCCGCCGCCGCAGAACCGGTCGAGCGTGGTGCCGCTGGCTGCAATGTCATAACCCGCCGACAGCGCGGCCATGCGGCCCAGGTCGCCGCCCTGCTTGCCGTTCTGCGAACTGGTCGACCAGACGATGTCGTCGACGGTCTTGGTATCGAGGTGGTTGCGCTCCTTGATCGCGCCCAGCACGGTCGCGGCGAGGTGCTGCGGGTGAAGGTGCGACAGCGCGCCCTTGCCCGGCTTGCCGACCCCGCGCGGGGTGCGAACGGCGTCGATGATGTATGCTTCGGCCATGGTACGGTTCCTTCTAACTCGATTTACAATCTAAAGTCGCCCCCCAGCCCCGCCTACCCTGAGCTTGTCGAAGGGCTGCCTTTTCTTCGTGCGTCATCGCGCGAGGCACGAAGAACAAGGACAGTGCTTCGACTAGCTCAGCATAGACGGGGTGTGGGGCCAATCGGTTGTGTTCCCCCTAAACCAGCATGCCGGTGAGGCGCTGGCGGATGATGCTCTCGGCGTCAGCGACGATCCGCGTGACGAGATCGTGACAAGTCGGGATATCGTGGATCAGGCCCTGGATCATGCCCGCCGACCAGATGCCGTGCTGGGTATCGCCGCTCTGCAGGCCTTCGCGCCCGCGCACGCCTTTGACCAGATCGGCGACTGCGGCGAAGTCCTTGCCCTCACGCTCGGCCTCCATCACCGCCTGCGACACTTCGTTGCGGGCGACCCGCGCGGTGTTGCGGAAGGTGCGGAAGATCAGGTCGGTGCCGCGCTCGTCGGTGGCGACCATCGAATCCTTGAAGGCCTGATGGATCGGCGCTTCGACCGTCGCGGTAAAGCGCGTGCCCATGTTGATGCCGTCGGCCCCGAGCGCCAGTGCAGCCGCCAGCCCGCGCCCGTCACCGAAACCGCCGCTGGCGAGCAGCGGGATCTTCACCTTGTCGGCCGCCGCGGGGATCAGGATCAGGCCGGGAATGTCGTCCTCACCCGGGTGCCCGGCGCATTCGAACCCGTCGATCGAGATCACATCGACCCCGGCGCGCTCGGCTGACAGCGCGTGGCGCACGGCGGTACATTTGTGGAGGATCTTGATCCCGTGGGGCTTCATCATCTCCCACAGCTCGCGCACGGCAGGCGTGCCAGCGGTTTCGACGATCTTGATGCCAGAATCGATGATGACCTGGGTCATGCCCTTGTAATCGGGCGGATTGATCGTGGGGAACACGGTCATGTTCACCCCGAACGGCTTGTCGGTCATCGAACGGCAGCGTTCGATCTCGGCGGCGAGCGATTTGGCGTCGGGTTGAGTCAGCCCGGTGAGGATACCAAGGCCGCCGGCATTGGAAACCGCGCTGGCCAGCTCGGCCACCCCGACCCACTGCATCCCGCCCTGCACCACCGGGTGTTCGATCTCCAGCATTTCGGTGATCCGCGTCTTGATCGCCATAAGTATTGTCTCTCGCCTGTTGGGTTATGCGATTCGGGTTTAACCGATCAATTAAATTTGGCAATGTCTATGCGACCGGCGTAGCGAGACGAAATGGCATCGACGCCTCCCAAGCCGGCCCCGGCGCGCTATCACGGTGTGGCGATTTTGCTGCATTGGCTGCTGGCCGGGCTGCTGGTGTACCAGTTCGCGCTGGGGCTGCGGCTTGATGCGGTCACCGGCACCGACAAGTTCGCCGCGTTTCAGCTGCACAAGTCGATCGGGATCACGATCCTGCTGCTCAGCCTCGCGCGGCTGGCGTTGCGGTTGACCTTGCCGCGCCCCGCAGAGTTCGGGCAAGGCGCGCAGAAACTGGCCGCGCAGGTGGTCCACTGGGCGTTTTACGGGATCATGGTTTTCGCCCCGCTGAGCGGTTGGATCATCGTCTCGACCGCCAAACTCAAGGTGCCGACCCTGCTGTTCGGGGTGGTCCCGTGGCCGCACCTGCCGCTGCCGCCCGCGTTCAACCAGCCCGCCGTGCTGGCGCACACCGTGCTGACCTGGTCCCTGCCCGCTTTGATCGCGCTGCATGTCGCGGCGGTGACCTATCACTTGCGCAAGCGCGATGAAGTGCCGGGGCGGATGTTCCCGGCGGCAACTTCGGTTGTCGCTGGGGTAATCGGCGGCGTTGCCTGGTTGGGACTGACCGCCGCGCTTGGTCTGAGCGGACCGCTCCCCGATCTGTGGAGCCACAAAGCCTCCCCGGTTGCCGAACCGCCGAAGTTACCCAATCCGCTACCTTACCCCACACCCGCAATGCCTTCACCAAATGCCGAACCGGCACCGACCGAGACCGCGCCAGGTGCCGAAGTGGCCGTAAGCTGCGACTGGACGGTGCAGCCCGGCAGCAAGCTCGGCTTCACCGCGCACTATGGCGGCGAACCCATTAACGGCACCTTCCGCAAGTGGCAGGCCCGGATCAAATTCTGCGCCGACGACCTGCCTCACGCCAGTATCGCCGCGACCGTGACCCTCGCCTCGGCTGCCACCGGCGACGCCGATCGCGATGAAAATCTACGCGGCGCGAGCTTCTTCGATACCGCACAGTTCGCGCAGGGGCGCTTTTCCGCCAGCGGGTTCAAGCTGCTCGAACCGGGACGATATGCAGCCAGCGGCAAGCTCTCGTTGCATGGGGTCGATCGCCCGGTGCGGATAGTTTTCACCCTTGTGCAACGCGGTGCAGCGGCAACCGCGCAGGGCAGCACCAGCCTCAGCCGGCTGGCCTTTGGGGTGGGCAGCGACGAATGGGCGGCGACCGACCAGATTCCCGATGCGGTGGCAGTGCAGTTCACGATTCGCGCGGTCCGCGCTAATTGAGCCACCGTGTCACCCCCGATTCGCCCCGTAACGGTGGCCGCGCTGTACAAGTTTACGCGGCTGGCCGACCCTGACGCGCTGCGCGCGCCGCTTGCCGCGCTGTGCAAGGCGCAGGGGATCAAGGGCACGCTGCTGCTGGCGCGCGAGGGGCTTAACGGGACAATTGCCGGATCCGATCAAGGCATCGCGGTAGTGCTCGATTGCTTGCGTACCTTGCCCGGGTGCGCATCGCTCGATGTCAAATTGTCCTGTGCCGAGGCGATGCCGTTCTACCGCATGAAAGTGCGCGTAAAGCCCGAGATCGTGACGATGGGCCAGCCCGAGATCGACCCGCTGATCGATGCGGGCCACTATGTCGAACCCGCCGAGTGGAACGCATTGATCAGCGATCCCGGCGTGGTGCTGATCGACACCCGCAACGACTACGAGGTCGCAATCGGCACCTTCGCCGGAGCGACCGACCCGCAGACCACCTCGTTCCGTGACTTTCCCGCCTGGTTCCGCGCCGAACGCGAACGGTTGCTCGGCCAGGGCCAGACACCCAAAGTCGCGATGTTCTGCACCGGCGGGATCCGCTGCGAGAAATCAACCGCGTTCCTCAAGAGCGAAGGGGTGGACGAGGTGTTCCACCTGCGGGGTGGAATCCTCAAATACCTCGAGCAAGTCCCAGCCGCGGAGAGCCTGTGGCAAGGCGAATGCTTCGTGTTCGACGAGCGGGTCAGCGTCGGCCACGGGCTTGCGCCGGGCAGCTACCAACTGTGCCGCGCCTGCCGCCGCCCGCTCAGCGCAGCGGACCGCGCCTCGCCGCAATACGAAGAAGGCGCAAGCTGCCCGGCTTGCCATGACACCCGCGACGAGGCACAGCGCGCCCGTTACCGCGAGCGGCACCGGCAGGAGCGGCTCGCCATCACGCGCGGGACTGCCCATCTGGGCGCGCAGCCCAAGGAAATCTGAGACTTTTCATGTTGAATTTGAATGATATCACCGTGCGGCTTGGTGGCCGCAGCATCCTCGATGGCGCGACCAGCCGGTTGCCCCCGCGCGGCCGCATCGGCCTGATCGGGCGCAACGGCGCGGGCAAATCGACCCTGGTGCGGGTGATCGCCGGGATGATCGAGGCCGATACCGGCTCGGTGGACATGCCGCGCGGGGCGCGGATCGGCTATATCGCGCAAGAAGCCCCGGGCGGTCCTGACAGTCCGTTCGAGACCGTGCTCGCCGCCGACCTTGAGCGCGCCGCGCTCATGGCCGAGAGCGAGACCTGCCATGAACCGCACCGGCTGGGTGACATCCACGAGCGGCTCATCGCGATCGACGCGCATTCGGCCCCGAGCCGCGCGGCGCGGATCCTGAGCGGGCTGGGCTTCGACGAAGAAGCGCAGACGCGGCCGCTCGAAAGCTTCTCGGGCGGCTGGCGGATGCGCGTTGCGCTCGCCGCTCTGCTGTTCTCCGCGCCCGACCTGCTGCTGCTCGATGAGCCTTCGAACCACCTCGACTTGGAAGCCGTGCTGTGGCTCGAAGACTTCCTCAAGTCTTATCCCGCCACGATCCTGCTGGTCAGCCACGAGCGCGATTTCCTCAACAACGTGGTCGATCACATCCTCCACCTTACCGGCGGCAAGCTCACGCTTTATCCAGGCGGTTACGACGCGTTCGAGCGCCAGCGTGCCGAGCGGCAAGCGCAGATCGCCTCGGCCCGGGCCAAGCAGCAGGCCCAGCGCGAGCACCTGCAGGAATACATCGCCAAGAACTCGGCCCGCGCCAGCACCGCCAAGCAGGCGCAATCGCGCCAGAAGGCGCTGGCCAAGCTCCAGCCAATCGCCGAGCTGATCGACGATCCGTCCTTGAGCTTCGATTTCCCCAGCCCCGAGGAACTGCGCCCGCCGCTGATCACGCTCGATATGGCCTCAGTCGGTTACAGCGACGAGCCGGTGCTCAGCCGGCTCAACCTGCGGATCGATCCCGATGAGCGGATGGCGCTGCTCGGCCGCAACGGCAACGGCAAGACCACCTTGGCGCGGCTGCTCGCCGCGCAGCTTACGCCGATGGACGGCGGGATGACGGCATCGGGCAAGATGCGGGTCGGTTATTTTACCCAGTACCAGGTTGAGGAGCTCGACCGCGGCGACACCCCGCTGGAGCACATGACCCGGCTGATGAAAGGTGCCACGCCGGGTGCGGTGCGCGGCCAGCTTGGGCGGTTCGGCTTCTCCGGGCAGAAGGCCACGACCGAGGTCGGCAAGCTCTCGGGCGGCGAACGCGCGCGGCTGGCGCTGGCGCTGATCACGCGCGACGCACCCCATCTGCTGATCCTCGACGAGCCGACCAACCACCTTGACGTCGATGCGCGCGAAGCCTTGATCCAGGCGCTTAACGACTACGGCGGTGCGGTGATGATCGTCAGCCACGATCGCCACATGCTCGAGATGACGGCAGACCGGCTGGTGCTGGTCGATGCCGGGACCGCGAAAGATTTCGACGGCTCGATCGAGGACTACATCGCCTTCGTGCTGGCCAAGGACCCCGGCACCGCCCGCGGCGGCGAGCCGAAGGGCCCGGTGATCAACAAGAAAGACCAACGCCGCGCCGCCGCCGAAGCGCGCGAGCGAAGCAAGGCGCTGCGCGATCACGCGAGCAAGGCCGAAGCCGAGCTGGCGAAGCTCACTGAGAAGCTCAGCGCAGTCGATCAGGCAATGTTCGATCCGTCGGCGGCTCAGCCCGATCTGGCCAAAATGGCGATGTCCGAACTGATGAAGCTGCGCGCCACGGTTGCCCAGCAGATCGAGACTGCCGAAGCGCTATGGCTAGAGGCTTGCGAGGCGCTCGAAACATAAGCATGGGGCATCGTTCCAATTGTCCAATACCGCCGAGTTTACGCCTCCAATCGTCCGATCAAGCACCTGCGCACTTAAACAAGTGCAAGCGAGGAAACCAATTCGATTGACGTGTCAGTTTTAATTGTTGCACTCTGGCAGGGTCGGATTTGAGAAAGCCCTCATGGCTTTTCATTCGCGCAAGCTTGGGGGCAAGCAGCATGCAATATCGAACAATCACTATCGGGGTGCTTGCAATCGCGCTGTCGGCTTGCGGCAAGCCAAAGGCAGCCTGTTCCGATGACGCATCGAAAGCGGCTCTCGAGCAAGCGGTTCGCGACGGCCTTGAAAAGGTTATTGTCGCTCGCTCGAAGGACGGCGACGGGAAGCAGGTCGTTGGCTATTCGGTGATCCGCGCGGCCATCGCCAATTTGAAACTGGTCTTCGAAAATATCCGCACAACAAAGGAAGACCCGAACAGCACGAAGAAATTCTGCACGGGCAACCTCAAGATCGTCTTCGGCACGCAGGTATTTGCCGATGCGGACAAGGCTCGTGAGATCGCGGGGCTGACAAATCTGACCGACGCTACCGATACCGCAGGGATGGAGAAGGGCGCCGATTATCTCAAAAGCGATCTGGATTACAGTGTCCAGCCGACCGATGATGGATCTAAGATTGTTGCAGAGTTTGCGTCTGCGGACGCGAAACTGGACGTATTTGGTGAAGTGGTGGCTGCTTCGCTGCTGCGCAGCGGGTTGGAAACCAAGCAGCGGCTCGATCAGGAAAATGCCCAACTTGCTGAGAAGCAGCAGCAGGACGCCGTGAACGCCTCCAATCGCGCCAGAATAGAAGAAGCCGCGATTGGCAGGCGTTCCGCCGACGAATCTTTGACTGCCGTCTGGCGAGGACTCGAACCAGCGACGCGCCAGCGATTGCTTCCCGAGCAACGGGCATGGATCAAACGCAAGGACGCCACCTGCAAGGTTCAGGGGTTGCAAAGCTCCACCGATCCAACGGAACAGCAGCTTGCCACGATAAACTGTGTCGCCAGCGAGACACGCACGCGCACGAACGAGCTGCAAAATTATCTTGGAGAAAGTGAGGGTGAATAGGCAACTCTGACCCCCTTTCGGCATTCGAACCGTCATTGACCGTATTTCGAACGACGACGATCATAAAAAAAGGGCGCCCGGTTTTGCCCGGACGCCCTTTTCTGTGCTTGTGCTTGCCTCGGCTTAGAAGCGGAAGCCGGCGCGCAGTCCGTAGCCGGTGGTGTCACCGACATTGGCCCAGGCGCTGATCAGTGGGCCGCCCTTGTTGCCGCCCCCGATACCGGCTTCAAGCCGGACCCAGGTACCCTTGCGCGAACCGTCGAGGGTCGATGTCGCGAGACCGCTCTGCAACAGGTAGCTGTTGTCGTTGCGGAATTCATGGAACGCGCGCGCTTCGATAAACGGAGCAATCCCGCCCGAGAAGGTTGCCCGCGCGTGCGCCTGGCCGCGCTCGCTGGTCATTTCGTCTTTGGCGAACTGGATGTTGCCGAAGTTGAAGGTGTCCAGATTCGAACGAACATAGGCAAATCCGACGCCAAGGTCGAAGTTGATGTTGTTCATCCCGCCAGTGCGCAGGCCGATTTCACCTTCCGCACCGGTGCTGTGTGAACGCGGGTTGGCATAACCGTTGAGGATTGCCCCATTGGTGTAAAGCGTGCGGTAGTTATCGCGCTTTACCAGCACTCCGGCATACAGCCCGCTGGTCATGCCGAACTGGGCATAGGCACCATAGTTGTGGCCTTCGGTGCGGATCGACGCGGCGTTGGCAGTGATACCCTCGGCGCGTTCATAGCCGCCGGTGACACCGATGACGAAGTTCGACGTACCGAAGTCAAGCCCGCCCTGCGCACCGCGGAAGTTGGTGCGCATCCGGTCAGACACGTTGAAGGTCGAACCGAAAGCCGTTGCCGTGCGGTTGTTTTCACCCGAGGTCTGGCGCTCACCATAAAGCTGCGCCCAGATACCCAGCGGATGGCTGCGTTCCTGACCGAAGCTGATCCGCCGCGCGGTGGCGTAGGAGCTGTAGGCATCGGCCGACTGATACCACAGGTCGCGCATCTGGCGGCCAACGAAGACCGTGTCAAAGATCCGCGCATCGGCGTTGGAGACCAGGAATGCGTCACCGCCCCGAACCTGGATACCGTAGTTGATCAGGCCCTGGTTGGTAGCGCCACCCAGCACGAACTGACCGGCGACGAGGTTGTTAAGCGTCGTGTCAACGATCAGCGGCCCGGTGGCATCGATCACCGGATTGACGAAGTTCGCCAGGATCGTGGTGGTACCGCTGGTGGTGCCGCCGATGATCAGGCGATCCGCGACATTGACCCCGGTGGTGCCGACCACATCGATGCCGAGACGAGCGTTGCCGCTGGCCACGTAGTTGGCACCGCCCAGATTGACCACGTCATTGGCAGCGCCATCGCGCATGTCGATCAGGCCGCCGGCGTTGTTGAACGTTTCAAGCCCGAGGATCGATGCATTCCCGGTGAAGGCGGTCAGGGTGCCGGTGTTGTTGAGCACGTCGGTCCCGGCCAGGAAATCGAGCGAGGCCGGCAGGGCGAAGGTGCCCTGGTTATTGAACGTGTCGTTACCGGTGGTGAAAGCCAGCGGGCCGACGATCGAGCCGGTCGCGCCGAGGGTCAGCGTGAACGGACCGCCGTTCTGAACAGTATAGGGCGTGGTGCCGGTGCTGTTGGAGAGCGTGCCGTTGACCACCAGCGTGTTGCCCGCAGTCCCCTGCAGGTTAACACCTTGGATACCCGTTACGGTGTTACCCGCAGCGATTGTTACCAGCGTGGTACCAGCGGTGGTGGCGAGGATGCCCGTGCCCGCGGTCGACGTGACGTTGCCGGTGGTGTTGACCACCACATTCGCGCCGCCGGTCGAGGTCGCGACAACGGCATTGCCGTTGGCCGTTACTGCGCCAGTGTTGACCGTCACCAGGCCGGTTGCTGCCGGAGCCGACGAGCTGACGACGATACCGCGCGAGCCAAGCCCGGTCGCGGTGGTGGTGCCGCCGGTGACCGTGGTGGTTCCCGCGGTGTTGGTCACGACAATCGCGTCACTGGCTGCGCCAGTGGTGCTTACGGTACCGCAGGTGACGTTCGTCGTGCCGTTGGCTGCAACCACAACCGCCGGGCTATTCGCTCCGGTGGTTGATACGTTCCCGCAATTCACCGCAGCCGTGGTTACGCCGCTGATGTTGATGCCGTTGGAGGTGGCACCTGTCGTGGTAATCGATCCGGTATTAGTGAATACAAGGGGACCAGTACCAGTAGTCGCCACTGCCGTGCCGGCTCCCGTTGTCGCCGCACCAGCAACCGTCGCATTGATCGCGCCAGCTCCGCCGGTGATCCGCAGCGCGTTTGCGCCATTTGCAGTCTGTTTGGCACCATTGAAGTTCACCGCACCGGTCGAGTTGATAACCGTTCCCGTAGCTCCCGCTTCGGTCGCGGTGACCGTTCCGGTGACAAGCGTAACGGCGTTGGTGCCCGCAGTGATCGTGAGGGCGTTACCTGTGGTTGCCACGTTGCCGACCGTCAGATTTACCGGAGCAGTCGAAGTGATCAACGCGCCTTGCGCACCAACGCCGGTCGCGGTGACATTACCGAGGTTGCCGGTGACGCCAGCGCCATAAACCAGGGCCACATAAGTGCCCGCACCATTGGTGCGCAGCGTCGAGCCTGCTCCGCGAAGATTGACGGCACCATATGACAGAATGTCGAGCGCCGCCGCGCTGTTAGTGCCGCTGGTCAGGCCAGAGGTAGTGATATTGCCGTATCCGGCGTCGACTGCACCCGTTCCGTTGCGGATGAACAGGCCCGTCGACCCAAGGCCCGTCGTGGTGATCGTACCGGTGTTGGTGGTGACCGTGCCAGTCCCGGTAGTGTTGGCGGTGACGCCGTAAGCGCCCACGCCAGAAGTAGTGTTCGAGGTGGTGTTAACCAGAACGTTGCCGCCGCTGGCAACTGCAAACACACCATTGCTGTTGTCGCCGGTGGTGGTCAATGCACCGCAGTTGATCGTGATGCCGCCAACCGCGCTGGTATTCTGGGCGACGACTGCAGTGGCATTGTTGCCGCTGGTCGAAACGTTCGAGCATCCACCAATATCGACAGTGCCGGTCCCGCCAGAGACGTTGCCGATGATCCCTGCCCCATTCACGGTGCTGACCGTGCCGGTACGAACTGTGACATTGCCGCCAGTCGACTGCGCAGCCACGCCGTACCCGCCCGGGGTGGTGCCGCCGTTGGTCGAGGTGACGATGTTGCCGGTGGTCACCGAAACGGTGCTGCCGTTGGCCAGAATGCCGCGGTCGCCGGTGGTGACATTGCCGACCACAATGGTGTTGGTGCCGGTCGTTGCGGTGCGCAGCCCGCGCCCGTTAGCGGTGACGTTCCCCGCCGTGATGTTGATGTTGCCGGTCTGGGCTGCGGCGTCGATCGCCGTGCTGCCCGTGCCGGTCACGCTGATGGTACCCGTGCGCAGCGTCAGGTCGGTGCCGCCGTTGGCGAGCACGCCGAACGAATTGGTACCGGTGGTCGAGATGTTGCCGACCGTGACCGTCGCGGCTTGGCCGGTGGTGTTGAGCACCACGCCGTTGGCCCCAGCGCCGCCGGTGGTGGAGATGTTGACGGGGGCAGTCGTGCCGGCGGGAACGAAGATCAGCGCGCCGCCGGTCGAAGTCAGGTTGACCGCGGTCACCGCAGTGGTCGCGATCGGCCCGGTCGCGGTGTAAGTCGTGGTCGAAGCGCCAGTGGCGTCGGTTGTGACGAGGCCGGGACCGGCGACCGTGGTGGTGGTCGGGCTGGTCGTTGCGGTCAGTACCGTCGCAGTACCGTCAACGCAGGTGATCGTGGTGGTAAGCTGCGAACAGGTCGTCGCCTGCGCCTGCGCGGAGGCGGGAACGAGGAAAATTGCCAATGCGGTGGACGCACTGCCGAGCAGCGCCAAACGCGCTTTCGTATTTGTCATGAATGTACTCCTGTTGCGAACGCAGCCCTTGTTCGAGGCATTGCGATCAAAGACCATAGCGGTCCATTACGCGCCAAGGTCATGGCGCGTCAACACCATATCTATCTGTTTTTTCAGCTAAAATTTGTCAGATTGTGGCCAAGGCGGACAAACGAACAAGAGCGGCATTTGGTTCCCGGAATTCATCTTTCGGCAATTTTATCGTTACAATTTCTTACTTGAAGCGTCACAATTTGATCAGCCAATGACTTTGCCACCACTGTGAAAAAAATTCAATCGAAGGCAAAATGCAGGGTTTGTTGCGTAAAATCTGCAATCTCGCGCTATTTTATGGCGGCTGTTCGCTGCTCGGCAATACGTTGGCCGACAAACGGGAGCCGACGCCCGGATCGTTGACGATCAACCTGGGCGCAGCGCGATCCTCTTCGAGCTTGAGTCGCAAGCTGCGCACCGCGACCCGCAAGTACCCGGTATTATGGCGGCGCGCCTCGCCCCACATCGCCGCCGAGAGGAAGTTGAGCTCGGTCAGGCCGGCCCCGCGCCAACTGTGACCAACGGATCTGCAACCCACTGCATGACTCGTTTCGCCATCATTTGCCCTGACAACCAAGCGCATTCCACACGCGGACCCAGCAACCAGTCCCCGCAAACGCCGAGTGCAATGTCCTGATTCCACAAGGCACCGTCGCCTGTGCCAGCCGAGAGCGCATGGGACCAACGATGCGATACGGCTGCAACTGGCAGCGGAATGTTTGAATTGTGCGCATCCGCCAGGGCCGACAGTAACGCGTCTGCGACGTGCGCAGGGTCAAGTTCGAAGTTGGCCTGCGACCAGTCTGGGTTGGCCTGGACGACCCACGCTTCCGTTGCGGCCCGCCCAGGTTTTGAATTGTTGCGCGCGGCCCAGGCAATAACCCCCGCGTTGCGGATGACTGACGGGACCGCGCCCAAACTTTGTTCAAACACGAACATGCTGGTCCAGCACGGCTGCGAGCGCGCGGTGAGGGCAATTCGCGCCAGCGCGAAGTCATGCAAGGACAACAGCGACGCAGCTTGCTCTGCCGGAATGGCGAGTATGACTGCATCGAACGGCCCGATATCCCCCGCCGCGACAAGCAGCCTCCAGGCGTTGTTGACGCGTGAGATGCCGCTGACATGACAGCCCCATGCCACCTCATGCGGAGCAGCCATCGCCTTGATGATCGCGTTCATCGCCGGCACGCCGACCCACGCGCCAGCGCCGGCGAGCGGCCACGGCACCGCAATGCCGTTATCCTGCCAGATTGAAACCCACTTCTTGAACCCAGGATCGCGCGCGGTGAAATACTGCGCTCCGTGATCGAGCGTCACCTGCCCCAAAGGTGTGTCCATGCGCCGGCTCGACATTCGCCCGCCAGCGCCGCGGCCCTTGTCGTAGAGGAAAATGGTGTGCCCGTTTGCGCGCAACGCGTCGGCGCAGGCCAGCCCGGCCATGCCCGCACCGATAATCGCAATCTTCATCGCCGGTCAGCGTTTTATCATCAGCGACAGCACTTCCTTGCGGCTGTCCGGATTGGTAAGAAAACAGCCCAGCATGCGGCTGGTCACCATGCCGACGCCATGCGTCTTGACGCCGCGCCCGGTCATGCAGCCGTGCTGCGCTTCGATCACGACGGCCACGCCCTGCGGCTGCAAATTGTCCCAGATCGATTGCGCCACTTGGGCAGTCAGGCGTTCCTGAATTTGCAGACGTTGGGCATAGCCGTGCAGCACGCGCGCCAGCTTTGAAATTCCCACGACGCGCTTTGAGGGCAGATAGGCGATCGATGCGGTCCCGGTGATCGGGGCCATGTGGTGCTCGCAGTGCGACTGGAACGGAATGTCTTTCAGCACCACGATTTCATCGTAGCCGCCCACTTCTTCGAAAGTCCGGGCCAGGTGCGCGCCCGGATCTGCGTCGTATCCCTGGCAATATTCGCGCCAGGCTCTGGCCACGCGCTCGGGGGTGTCCTGCAGACCCTCCCGGTCGGGATCATCGCCAGCCCAGCGGATCAGGTTACGGATCGATTCCTGAATATAGTCCGGCACCGGCGGCTTCCCGCCCGAATCGCCAAAATGGCTGTGATCTGCCGCAAAGTTCATCGCTTGGTCCTCTCAAAAGGCCACTTACGCCGAAGCTATCTTTGGCTCGCCAAAGTCCCGACCAGGACGATCAGCGCGACAGCGATGCCCTGGAACAGCACGCGCTGGGACATCATCCGGTTCTGCTTCACGCCGAACGCTTCCTGGCGCACATCGCCAGTCGCGCGGATGTGTTCGGCGTCGCGCAGGAAAGCCATCAGCCCCCTGACCAGCGCGGTTGCGGCGGCAACGGCGAAGCCGCCGACGAGGAGCACCAGAAAAACCGTCATGACCCGAACCTCCGCAAAGCTGACCGGAACCGCAGAGGGACTGCGCGTACCAAAAAGCGAATTGGCTTTCGCAGAGCACAGCCAGAAACCAACCTGACAAAAAGGGCACTTTGCGAAAATGTCGCCATCAGCTAACCCGGGAGTCGAAATGCAACCCAGCTTTATGATCGGGACCAGTCCCATTGCAGCGGTGGTGAGCAATCCGCGGCTTCCAGATAATCCGATCGTGGAATGTAACGCCGCCTTCGTCGCGCTCACCGGATACCTGCGCGATGAAATCATCGGTCACAATTGCAGGTTTCTGACCGGTGTTGGCACTGAACCATGGCTGACCGAGATGCTTCGCAACGGGATCCGGCGGCGCCAGCCGGTGATGGTCGAAATTCTGAATTACAAAAAGGACGGCACGCCGTTTCGCAACGCCATCATGGTCGCACCGATCTTCGGGGCGGACGGTGAACTGGAATACTTTCTCGGCTCGCAAGTCGAGATCGCCGATGACATCGCCCGGGCGAACGACGTGCGGCGCGATGCTGCCCATAGCCGCATCGCGGCCTTGAGCCGGCGCCAGCGCGAAGTCCTGCTGCTCCTTGCCGGTGGCAAGCTCAACAAGCAGATCGCCTATGAGTTGGGGCTCAGTGAGCGAACGGTGAAGATGCACCGGGCAGCAGTGTTTGTCGCGCTGGGGGTCAAGACCAGCGCCGACGCCATTCGGCTGGCGATCGAAGCGGGCTTTTGATCAGCCTTGCCGTGACAGCGTTGATTTGGCCGATCTGCCCCGGTGCCTGACCCAAAGACCATCTTGTTGCCCGATTGAGCAGGCTTCATCTGGACCGATGCACGTGCAAACCCTGCCCCGCCCGCCAATTACATTCGGTCTCGCTGGCCTGTTGCCCCAAGCCATTTGTTTGGCGCTGGTCTTGCAAGACGGCCCCGCCCGCTGGATCGCGCTGGCGGCGGCGTGCTTCTATGCGGCGCTGATCCTGTCGTTTCTGGGCGGATTGTGGTGGATGGCCGCAATGTTGAGCGGACTTCGGTCTGGGTGGTTTTACGCGGTGGCCGTGCTGCCCAGCCTGTTCGGGCTTGCCGCGCTGTTGCCATGGTGCCTGGGCTGGTCCTGGCCCGGGCCATCGCTGATTGCGCTAGGCCTACCGCTGTTCACCAGCCCATTGGTGGATCGCGCATTGGCCCAGCGGGTGCAATGGCCGTCCGGATGGCTTCAGCTTCGAATGATCATGGCAGCAGGGTTAGGCGTCATGACCATCATGATCGCGGTTGTGTGATACTTCGCCAAGCTGGCATCTGGCGGGCCACGCCCGACGATGATGAGCACTACGCCTTCGCTATAGCCCTATAAGCTATAGTCACGAGAGAAAAGATATGAATCCGAACCATTGCACGCTTTGCCGAACGGCGTTCGCGTAAAGCAGGATCAAAAATATGACCAATTTCACTCGTCCTGGAGCCAAATGGTACATTCCTTGGTCGTTAGCATAACTCCATCGATACCGTTCGTCACACCCCATCGCAGCACCTTTCCAGATGCCGTTTTCACTGTGACCTTTCTGTCGTGGAAATGCCTGGCCTGACGTTTGGATATTGGCGAATATTTCAAGCGAGGGCCACCGGCCATTCGTTGTCGCCAGCGTGCATCTAGATCTGATCCCTGTTGGGCGCTGGATTCCCTGCGATCAGCACTTTCGGCGTCCCAGCAGGTGATGCTGACAGTGTCGATCCGGGCTGCTGAACCGCGAATGAGATTGACGAACTCAATCACACATCCACGATTGCCGTGACCGGCACAGGCGTAAGGATCACGGATTTCTAGCGAAACGATGTGTTCGTTTGCTACTGGACCAGTGAAGATCACATGATTGCGCTCTTGCCCTGGCCGGTATTCAGTTGGGCTTTTCCAGCATGTTTCACGAACTGGCACCATGGCCGGTACAGGCGCGGTAATTTCCGGGCTGGCCGGTCCTGATTCTGTCTCAACAGTCTCAACAACTCCGTCAGCCTCTAACCGGACGGCCTTCCCGTCATCTGCTCTGGCGTCTGTTGCATTCGATACAATGGCATCAAACAATGCATTAACATCAGCGTCATCCTCACCGGGGATCAGCAATCCTTGGCTCAAGGTTCGCTTACGCGTCATCAGCGCATCGAGCTTGAGATCGAAGCTTGATGATCGGATGGCGAGATCGGGATGCACGGCTTGCGGCAAATAGACGGTTACGTCACGGGTCTGGCCGATACGATAGGCGCGGTCGGTTGCCTGATCTTCTACCGCCGGATTCCACCAACGCGACAGGTGGATAACATGATTGGCGGCGGTAAGCGTCAGACCGACACCGCCTGCCTTGGGCGACAGAATCATCGTATCGAAGCCGCCGCCGCGTGCCTGAAAGGCATCGACAGCCATCTGGCGTTTGTCACCCGTAATGCCACCGTGGATGCGGGCAACATTATGAGGCAGATCATAGCGGCGCTTGATTTCAACTGCCAGTATGGCCTGCATGGCAAGGCTCTCACAGAACACGAGCGCTTTTTCATTACTGGCCTTGATGCGGTCGAGCACCGCAAAAAGGCCATTCAACCTAGCGGACTGTGCGTAATAGTCGGCCTCACTGCCAGCCATTTCCGGATCAATCGGATGAAGTGAGACCCCCCGTAGCTGTTGAAGGATTTCGAGCATGTAACCACGCCGACCTGTGCCGCGTGCCACCATCGCACGCTGAATTACACGATCATAAGCCATAGCCTGCGTTGGCGGCATGGACAGAGGCATGGCCTCGGTTGTCTTTCTTGGCAAGCCTTCAAGGCACTCGTCTTTCATGCGTCGAAGCAGCAGGGGTGGCCGGCTTCCTTGCGGTAGAACCAGAAGGTCATGGAGTGCCCGCAGTTGCGCATGATCCGATGCCGGATAAGCTGTCTCGAACGATTTGCTTGAGCCGAGCATACCCGGATAGACAACGTCGTAGATTGACCAGAGATCCTGAAGCCGGTTTTCAACTGGCGTCCCGGTCATCGCCAACTGAAACCGCGCATTGAGCGTCTTGGCCGCCCGCGTCATCTGGCTGGCAGGATTTTTCAGTTTCTGCACTTCGTCATAGATGATCGCGGCAAAGGGCTGACGCGCAAAGCTCAGATGGTAATCGCGCATGGTTTCAAAGGTCGTGAGCACTATGCCCGCGCCATGCCATGCTTCAGAATTGATGCCTGCCGCACCCACTTCAATGTCGCGGCCATTGCCATCACGAGCGCGCGCGAGGTCGCTGCCATATGCGTTGACGAGGCGTCCCAGCCGACCGGCCCCAACATGGCGGTCAATTTCCGCGCGCCAATTGGCAAGTAGTCCGGTCGGAGCAACAATCAGAACCGGCAACGTCACAGCGCGGTCTTGACGAAGCCAGGCTAGAAAGGAAAGTGCTTGGAATGTTTTACCCAAACCCATGTCATCTGCCAGCAATGCGCCCGGCATTGCTGCGTTCCAGCAGTCTGCAAGCCAGCGAAAACCCGTTATCTGGTGCGGCTTTGGACTGGATTGCATGATAGTTGGGAAGGCGGCAGTCTCTCGTGCCTCCTGACGGGTCGGGGCAAGTGGCGCATAGCCAACATCCTCCAGATTTTCCCTGACCTGAAGAAAATAGCGTTCAGTGGCGACGGGCGGTGGACGCTCGCCCGCGTCATCTTTCTTACTTGCCTCCAACAATGCGGCAAGATCGCCAAGCGCCTGCTCGGTCTGAACTGTAGCAGGAATTTCCGTGCCGTCGAAAATGAAACTCTCGCGCTCTTCACGGACGGCGTGCTGCACGGCCTCCAGCATCGGTTGAACCTGCTCGGGTGCGATTTCGAGC
>JANYGC010000076.1 GCA_025359425.1 Sphingomonadaceae bacterium | reverse complement strand
TCGCTCGACACGAACGGATGTTGGTTGATTGTCCGCCCGGTGGTGACTCGCGAGCATTGCCCCGCTAGAACAGGCGGCGAACATGCTGACCGCGCTCGCCATCCGCAACATCGTCCTGATCGAGGCGCTCGACTTGTCGTTTACCGACGGGCTGGGGGTGCTGACTGGCGAAACCGGCGCGGGCAAATCGATCCTGCTCGACGCGCTGGGCCTCGCGCTGGGGATGCGCGCTGAAAGCACGCTGGTGCGCAGCGGTGAGGCGCAGGCCAGCGTCGTCGCCAGTTTTGAATTCGACCGCTTGCCCCCGGCGATCCGCGCAGTGCTGAACGAGGCCGAGGTCGATGTCGAACCGGGCGAGCCGCTGCTGATCAAGCGGCGATTGAAGGCCGACGGTGGCTCCAAGGCGTTCATCAACGATCAGCCGGTCGGCGCGGCCTTGCTCCGCGAACTGGCGCCGCATCTGGTCGAGCTGCACGGCCAGCATGACGACCGCGGCCTCGTCAATCCGCGCGGGCACCGCGCACTGGTGGATCGCTATGCCGGGGCCGATGTGGTTGCGGTGGCTCAGGCTTGGGCCGCGTGGCGCAACGCGGTCGATGCGCTGGAACTCGCCAAAGGCGCGATTGCGCAAGCCGCCGAAGACCGCGACCTGCTGCTCGCGCACCTGGCCGAGCTGACCACGCTCGAACCGCAGCACGGCGAGGAAGAGCAGCTCGCGCAGGCCCGCGCGACGATGCAGAAGGGTGAGCGGCTGACCGGTGATCTGACCGAGCTGGCCAAGCTGTGGGCCGGATCGGATTCGGCGCTGGCCGGCTTGCGCAGCGCGGCGCGGCGGCTTGACCGGATTGCGAGCGAGCATCCCTTGCTGGCCGAAGCGCTCGCCGCGCTCGACCGCGCGGTGATCGAGGCATCGGAAGCCGAGACTTCGCTTGAGCGCGCCGCCGATGCGCTGGCGCACGATCCTGCTGCGCTCGACCGGATCGAGCTGCGGCTGTTCGAGCTGCGCGCCGCCGCGCGCAAGCACCACTGCCAGGTCGATGACTTGCCGCACAAGATGCACGACATGCGCGATGCGCTCGATGGGATCGAGCACGGCGAGGCCGAACTGGCGGCGCTCGAGGCAGCGGTTGCGGTAGGCGCGGCGGACTATCGCGCGCGGGCGGAGGCCCTGTCGGCGCAGCGCAGTGCGGCGGCGGCCAAGCTCGACGCGGCGGTGGCGCTGGAACTGGCCCCGCTCAAGCTCGATGCCGCGCAGTTCCAGACCAGCGTCCAGCAATTGCCCGAGGACCAGTGGGGCGCGGGCGGGATCGACCGCGTCGAATTCCTGATCAGCACCAACCCCGGCGCGCCGTTCGGGCCGCTCAACAAGATCGCCTCGGGCGGCGAGCTGTCGCGCTTCATCCTCGCGCTCAAGGTGGCGCTGGCCGAGCAGGGCGGCGCGGCGACGGTGATCTTCGACGAGATCGACCGCGGGGTCGGCGGCGCGGTCGCCTCGGCCATCGGCGAACGGCTGGCGCGGCTGGCGAGCGCCAATGGCAATGGGGGGCAATTGCTCGCGGTGACGCACAGCCCGCAAGTCGCGGCGCGGGGGACGACGCATTACGTCATCGCCAAGTCGAGCGAAGGCACGGTCACGCGCACCTCGGTCCACCTGCTCGACGAAGCCGGCCGCCAGGAAGAGATCGCGCGGATGCTGTCGGGCGCCGAGATCACCGCTGAGGCCCGCGCGCAGGCCGACCGGCTGCTGGAGCGGGTGTGAGCGAACATCCCCTCGACCGCCCCGTTTGGCATGCCTTTACCGGGCCGCAGGCCGCTCTGGCTGCGCGGCGCGGGGCGGCGGTGCGGCTCGATCCGGGATATGGCCCGTTTGCTGCGGCAGCAGACCGTTCGGGCGAGGCGCTCGCAGACCTTGCCGCAATGGTCGCTCCTGGTGAGACGGTGTGGCTGGTCGAGCGCGAGGAGTGGCCGGTGCCGCCGGGGTTGTCACTCGTCCGCACCGCGCCGCTACTTCAGATGATCGCCGAGCACCCCATGCCGGTTCAGCCCGGTGACGACGAGATCGAACCGCTGGGCGAGCGCGATGCTCCGGCGATGACGGCGCTGGCGCGGGCGACCGAACCCGGGCCGTGGGGCGAGCGGACGCGGCATTACGGCCAGTTCTACGGGATCCGCTCTGGGGGACATCTCGCGGCGATGGCGGGGGAACGGATGCGGCCCGCCGCTGGTCTGGCCGAAGTGTCGGCGGTCTGCACCTGGCCGGACTTCCGCGGGCAGGGGCTGGCGGGCCACCTGATCCGCCGGGTGATGGCGGGGTTCACCGCGCGCGGGCAAGTGCCATTCCTCCACAGCTATGCCGGTAACGCCAAGGCGATCGCGCTGTATGAGACGCTGGGCTTCGCCGCCCGGCGCGAGCTGGTGGTGACCGTGCTGGAGCGGGTGTGACCGGAGCCGAGGCTGCCAACGAGCTGATGCGGCTGGCGCGCGCGATAGCGCGGCATAACCGGTTGTATCATGCCCAGGACGAGCCCGAGGTGTCGGACGCGGAATATGATGCGCTGGTCCGCCGCAACGCCGAGCTTGAGGCCGCATTCCCGCAGCTGGTGCGCGCGGATTCGCCGTCGCAGCTGGTCGGGCACGAGGTCGCCGCCTCGCCGTTGGCGAAGGTGACGCACGCGGTGCGGATGATGAGCCTCGACAATGCCTTTGCCGATGACGAGGTGGAGGAATTCGTCGCGCGGGTTCGGCGTTATTTGAACTTGCCCGAAGACGCCCCAGTGGCGATGACCGCCGAGGACAAGATCGACGGACTGTCGTGCTCGCTGCGTTACGAGGCTGGCAAGCTGGTCCGCGCCGCCACGCGCGGCGATGGGCAGGTGGGTGAGGACGTTACCCCCAACGTGGCGCACATTTCCGATATTCCGCAAATGCTGCGCGGCGAAGTGCCCGACCTATTCGAAATTCGCGGCGAAGTTTATATGGCGAAACAGGACTTTACCGCGCTCAATGCAGCGCAGCAGGAGCGCGGCGATAAGGTCTTCGCCAACCCGCGGAATGCGGCGGCGGGGTCGTTGCGGCAGAAGGATGCGAGCGTGACCGCGAGCCGTCCGTTGCGCTTTCTCGCGCATGGCTGGGGGGCGGTGAGTGAAGTGCCGGGGGAGACGCAGACAGAGGTCATGCGGCAAATCGCGAGATCGGGTGTCCCGGTCTCTCATTTGCTCGTTAGATGCGGCTCGGTCGTCGACATGATCTCTCGCTTCAAGCAGATTGAACATGCTCGAGCCGATTTGCCTTACGATATCGACGGCGTGGTCTACAAAGTTGATCGACTTGATTGGCAAAGCCGACTTGGGTTTGTTGCTAAGGCCCCACGTTGGGCATTGGCGCATAAATTCCCAGCTGAGCAGGCGCAAACCACGCTTGAAAGTATTGATATCCAAGTGGGACGCACGGGGAAGTTGACCCCAGTTGGGCGCCTAAAACCCGTCACCGTCGGTGGGGTGGTTGTTTCAAACGTAACACTCCATAATCGTGACGAAATCGAGCGTTTGCAATTGCGAGAAGGTGATCGTGTCGTAGTTCAGAGGGCGGGCGACGTCATTCCTCAAGTCGTTGCCAACATAACCTACCATCAGGAGCGAGATCCCTACCATTTCCCCGATCACTGCCCCGAATGCGGCAGCGAGGCGGTCGCGGAGGAGGGCGAGGTCGATGTGCGCTGCACCGGGGGCCTCATCTGCCCGGCGCAGCGGACCGAACGGCTCAAGCATTTCGTGAGCCGCGCCGCGCTCGATATCGAGGGGCTGGGGGAAAAGACCATCGACGAGTTTTTTGCGCTCGGCTGGCTGGAAAGCCCGGCCGACATTTTCCGGCTCAAGGCCCGGCGCAGTGAAATCCTCGAACGCGAGGGGTGGAAGGACAAGTCGGTCGACAATCTCCTCGCCGCGATCGAGGCCAAACGCACGCCCGATGCGGCGCGGCTGCTGTTCGGGCTGGGCATCCGCCATGTCGGCGCGGTGACAGCGCGCGATTTGCTCAAGCGGTTTGTGACGTTGGATAAGCTGCGCGACGCGGCGTTGGACCCCGCCGCGCAGGATGATCTCACCGCAATCGACGGCATCGGCCCCGCAGTCGCCGAGGCGCTGCACGATTTCTTCCACGAACCGCACAACGTGGCGGTGTGGGACGACCTTCTCAGCGAAGTCTCCCCGCCCGATTACGTGGTCGAAACCCGCGACAGCGCGGTGGCGGGCAAGACCGTGGTGTTCACCGGCAAGCTCGTAACCATGAGCCGCGACGAGGCCAAGTCGCAGGCCGAACGGCTCGGCGCCAAGGCAGCGGGATCGGTCAGCGCCAAGACCGACCTGGTGGTCGCCGGGCCAGGCGCGGGCAGCAAACTCAAGCAGGCCGCCGCGCTGGGCATCGAGGTGATCGACGAGGCCGGGTGGGCCGAGATCGTCAAAGCGACGGGGTGAGCGGACTATTCTGCCAGATTTGCTTAGTGCCGCAAACGTGATACTTTCTAACCGACGGGTCGCACCACCGGGGGATAAAACATGGTGCCGTCGATTGAACTCAGCGCGTCCGAAATTTCTGCAAGGCCGACTGCAGCGAGGAACGCCCTCGCAACACTAATTGACCGCTGGATCTATGTCGCCATGGCGGTGTTTCTGATCGCGGTGACCTTGACCGGGTTCATTCCGGATTCCGTGATGAAAATCGGTATGGTCGAAGCGGGTAAGCGTCCACCGTTTCCCTTCGTGCTTCACCTCCACGCGATTGCCATGGGCAGTTGGCTGTTGCTCCTGCTCGCCCAGACCAGCCTGATGGCGACCGGACGGCGCGCGGGGCACAAGCAATTGGGCATGATCGCGATGGTGCTGGCCCCCGCAGTCGTACTGATCGGTATCGTCTTGGCACCAACCATGTACCGGGAAACCTGGCATGCGGTGCATGCAATGCCCGGTGGGCCATCTGCAGAGGGACTGATGGATGTCGCGGTTCGAGGCAATATCGCCTTGCTGCAAATACAGATAGGCTTGGTTTTTGCCACCGTGGTGGCCTTGGCCCTTCGCGCTCGCAAGACCGACATGGCAACGCACAAGCGCCTCATGGTGCTGGCCCCGATCGTGGCAATGCCCGCTGCAGTTGACCGGATTTCCTGGTTGCCCAGCACGTTTCCGGTCAGCCCGTGGGCGCCAGAGATATACATTCTGCTTTTGGCGCTGCCACTTTTTGCGTGGGATTTGTATCGCTCGGGCGGGATACAAAGGGCTTACAAGATTTGGCTGGCGCTGGTTCTGCCGACCGGGGCTGTGGCGATCCTGCTGTGGAACACCCCCTGGTGGCAAGCCTTCGTGCCAAAGCTGATGGGTGTGGCCTGACGGCGAATTGACGCGGCGCCATTCGCCCTCGGCCCAGGCGAGCGCATGGGCTTCGTTGCAGATCCGCGCGTACAGCTCGCGGTTTTCGGTGATCCACAGCATACCCTGCATGTCTTCCAGATCGAGCGGCTGGTCGAATTTGAGCCCGCATTCAGCGCCATTGCACCACATCACGGTGGCGTAGAGCTTGAGCTCTTGGGCGCGGCATAGCAGCGCCGGATTAAGGTTCGCTTGCCCTACGAGCGTTCCTGCGCTGCGGCGATCGGCGCCGACGTCCGCCGCAATGCGACCAGCAGCACCCCGAGCAAGGCCACCGCGCTGCCGATGGCCATGCGCGCGTCGAAATGGTCGCCGGTAATTGCCACTCCCAATGCGATCGTGACGATCGGGGTCATCAGCGTAAGCGGGGCGATCAGATTGGCTTCGTAGCGCCCGATCAGCAGGTAATAGGCGCTATGCGCAAACACCGAGACGATCAGCGCCGACCAGAACACCGCAGCGATGAAATGCCACCCCGCCGCCGCCGCTGCCTGATAGCCCTGGGGCTCGATCAGCGCCGACAGCGGCACCAGCAGCACCAGCCCGGTCAGCCCGACCCAGGCCTGAAAGCGCAGCGGCGCAATATCGTCCATCTGCTTCATCAGCACCGCACCGAGCGAGCCGCAGAAAGCAGCGGCGAGCAGGAAGCCCATGCCGGCCGAGACCGCAAAGCCCGGCTGCCAGACCACCACCAGCACGCCCGCCAGCGCCAACGCAATGCCGAGCCCGCGGCGCCAGTGGATCCGCTCGCCCAGCAGCCAGACCGACAGCAAGGTCGTCATCGGCACGCTCGATTGCACGACGATTGCGGCTTCGGACGGTGAGGCCCATTTGAGCGCGACGAACATCAGCCCGAAGCTGCCCGCGCCCATCGCCAGACCGATCACCACGGTGCGCCAGGCCGGGCGCGGCATCGGCAGCAGCCACGGCAAAGTGACCAGCGTGACGATGGCAAAGCGCACCGCGGTGTAAAACAGCGGCGGCACGTGCCAGTGGCTGATCACCACCTTGCTCAGCACATTGTTGGTCGCCCAGAACAGGCAGACCAGCACCAGCAACAAGAAATCGCGCGTTTTCACCTGTGGCCGGAATCGCGCTGGCGCAGCGGGGTGTCGCGCTGGCGCAGCCACAGGATCGACCAGTCGCCATTGACCAGCCGTTCGGCGATGCGCAGCCCGGCGCGGCGGCAGGCAGCGCGGACTTGTGCTTCCTGCGTCTCGAGCAGGCCCGCGAGCAGCAGATGCCCGCCCGGGACCAGCGACTTGGCGAAGTGCGGGGCAAGATCGATCAACGGCCCGGCAAGGATGTTGGCGATGACCAGGTCATAAGGCCCGCGCGCTTCGAGCAGCGGGTGATCCAGCCCGTCGGCGACCAGCATGGTCAGCTCGCCCGGGCGCGCGCCTTGGGCTACGGCGTTGGCGCGGGCGTTGTCATCGACCACCGACAGGCACACCGCGTCGATATCGCTCGCGGTGGCGAGCGCGCGCGGCCACAGGTGCAGCGCCGCGAAGGCCAGCAGCCCGGTGCCGGTGCCGATGTCGGCGCAGTTGCGCACCACCACGCCGCGCGCTTTCATCTCGCTGAGCATCGCCAGGCAACCGGCGGTGGTGGCGTGCTGGCCGGTGCCGAAGGCCTGGCTGGCGGGGATGGTGTAATCGCGCAGGCCCGCTTCATTCAGCGGCGGATGTTCGGGAGTATGGACGTAAAACCGCCCCGCGCGGATCGGTTCGAGCCCGGTCTGGCTCTCGGTCAGCCAGTCGGTCTCGGGCAGTTGCTCGATCCTGAAGGTCGGCGCCTTGGCGAACAGGCCGGCCACTGCAGCTTTGTCACCGCGCGCGGGCTTACGCGGCAGCCAAGCTTCCAGCTGCCAATCGTCGGGCTGTTCTTCGGCCACTTCGCTCCCGGCGATGACGATGTCGGGGTCCCAATCCGCGGCATCCTCATGCGCGAGCAGCGCCGCCTCGATCACCGAGCGCGGAGCAAGGGCAAGCAGTTTCCATGCCGAGGTCACTTGTCCGCGTCTTCGTGCTCGAGTCGCTTCTTGTAGCGTTCCATGCCAGCATCGGCGTAGGTTCGGCATGCACTCGGATCGACCAATTGCGCACGACTTGATAGGCGCTCAAGCAAGTTGCTTTGGCCCGGATGCGGTGTGAGCAATATGCCACAAGGCATCCTCGCAATCCGGCCGATGCCGACGATGACGTTAGTGTGGCGATCAAGGTGGTCCATGAAGCGATAGCCGTCTGCCGAAATTGCATTGACGCTATCGGCCAACGATATCGTTTGGCAAATCTTGCCTTCGCACGAAGTCCAGTACCAACTGGTCGAGCCGGGCGTGTGCGCTGGAGTGGCCAAGGCTGTGAAGCGTTCGCCTCCCAGTGACAGCGAACTCCGATCGGAGATTACCCGGTCGACCCGCGCCGGGGGCATTGGCTTGTCCTTGAGGCTTTCTGCCTGAGGATCGTCGGGGAAGGGCCGCCCGGTGCGATAGGCCTGGGCGGCGAAAGGCCCCACAGCCAGCTTCGCCCCGGTTGCCTTTTGCAAAGCCGCAATCGCGCCGCCGTGATCGAAGTGCTCGTGCGTGGCGAGGATCCATTTCACCTGCTTGGGATCGAGCCCCAAGGCGCGGATGTTGGCCAGCACCAACGGCGCGGCATCCTGCGGGCCGCCATCGAACAGCACCAGCCCGGCGCCGGTATCGACCAGCACTACGGTGATCCCGCAGGTCCCGACGTACCAGGTGTTGCCGAAGATCTGCGCGGGCGGGGCTGGATCGGACCAACCATCGTGAATGCCGCAAGCAGCGGCAATGTCCTTGCTGGCGGCGGGGCGTTCGGGTGCGGGCGTGGTAGCGCCGAGCAGCGCGAGAGCGGCGAGGGCAGCAAATATTCTAACGTACATAACTCGCCCCGTTCGCATCCAGCACCGCGCCGGTCATGCTCGGCGGCGCATCGAGCGCGCAGAACACCGCCATCGTCGCGATCTCTTCGGGCGTGGCAACCCGGCCCAATGGAATATCCGCGAGCAGCGCCGCGCCGCCGCGGCTGGCGAGGTAATCTCCGGCCATCGCCGTATCGGTGAAGCCGGGGCAGATCGCATAGCTCAGCACGCCCTGGGCGGCGTAGTGCCGGGCGATGGTCTTGTGCATCGCGATCATGCCCCCTTTGGCCGCGGCATAGTGCCAGTGATCGGGCGAATCGCCGCGATAGGCTGCCCGGCTGGCGATATGGACCACGCGGCCGCCTTGGCCGTCCGCCAGCCAGTGTCTGACCGCAAACCGCGACAATTCGGCCGCCGCAGTCAGGTTGATCCGCAGCGTGTCCTCCCACTGGTCGAGCCAGACGATGTCCGAATTGCCCAGCGGATTGGGCGAGAACTTGCCCGCATTGTTGACCAGCACGTCGATCCGCCCATGCGGCGAGCGCGCGAGCGCTTCATCCCACAGCGCGGCGGCGGCCGCAGGATCAGCCAGATCGGCCGCGATGGTATCCGCGTCGCCCGCGCGGCTGGCATGGCCGATCACGGTTAGACCCCGGGCGCGCAGCGCAGCAGCAATGGCCGCACCGATCCCGCGTGAGGAGCCGGTTACGAGAGCGGTGAGCGTGGTCATCGAACCGGTTCTAGGCACGTTTAAGCCAAATGGGAATCGTCATTGCGAGCGTAGCGAAGCAATCCAGGGCGGCGCGCACGACTCAGGATTGCTTCGCTACGCTCGCAATGACGAGGTAAGTGGCGGAGAGCGGTGGCCTGCCGCTTGCACCCTTGCGCGTTTTGATTATGGGGAAAGCGCATCCGGGGCGCGCTGCTCCGCCCACCGCTCAGGGGTTACTCACCGCATGGCCCAGCTCGACGCAAAGCCCAGCAATCGCCCGCTTTCACCGCACTTGTCGATCTGGCGCTGGGGGCCGGCGATGTTCGTCTCGATCCTCCACCGCGTCACCGGCGACGGGCTGGCGCTGGTCGGACTGCCGGTGCTGCTGTGGTGGCTCTATGCGGTCGCCGCGGGGCCTGCCCCTTATGCCCTATTCGCCGGGCACGCCGGGGCGTGGTACGGCCAGATCGTGCTGATCGGGCTGACCTGGTCGTTCCTCAGCCACATGGCTTCGGGGCTGCGCCACTTCGTGCTCGATACCGGCGCGGGGTACGAGCTTAAGAACAATGCCTTCTGGTCGGTGCTCACCCCGCTCCTCGCGCTCGCCGCGACGGTTGCGGTGTGGGTGTTCATTCTGCTGCGTTGAGGAAACGGAACGATGGGTAACGGAACCGAACTGGGCAGGGTCCGCGCGCTGGGATCGGCGCATAGCGGCGCGCACCACTGGCTGCTGCAACGCTATACCGCAATCGGCAACATGTTCGCCGGGTTGTACCTGCTGCTCTCGCTGATCCTGACGACCGACTTCAGCCACAAGGCGATCCACGACTGGCTCCACGCGCCGCTGCCCGCGCTGATCGCCGGGCTGTTCGTCATCTCGACCTTCTGGCACGCCCGGCTCGGGCTGCAGGTGCTGGCCGAGGACTATGTCAAGGACCACGCCAACAAGTTCGCCGCGATGGCCGCGCTGAACCTGCTGACCTTTGCCGGGGCCGCGTTCGGCCTGCTGAGCGTGGCGCGCATCGCGCTGGGAGCCTAATTGCCATGACTTCCCCTGCTTACAAAAACACTGCCGCTTACAAGATCATCGACCACACCTATGACACCGTGGTGGTCGGCGCGGGCGGATCGGGCCTGCGCGCCGCGATGGGCAGCGCCGAGGCCGGCCTGCGCACCGCCTGCATCACCAAGGTCTTCCCCACCCGCAGCCATACGGTTGCGGCGCAAGGCGGGATCGCCGCAAGCCTCCAGAACAACAGCCCGGATCACTGGACCTGGCACATGTTCGATACCGTCAAGGGATCGGACTGGCTGGGCGATCAGGACGCGATCGAATATATGGTGCGCGAGGCTCCGGCGGCGGTGTACGAACTCGAACACGCCGGCGTTCCGTTCAGCCGCAACGACGATGGCACGATCTACCAGCGCCCGTTCGGCGGCCACATGCAGAACATGGGCGAAGGCCCGCCGGTCCAGCGGACTTGCGCCGCAGCCGACCGCACCGGCCACGCGATGCTTCACGCGCTGTACCAGCAGAGCCTGAAATACGACGCCGACTTCTTCATCGAATACTTCGCGATCGATCTGATCATGGACTATTCCGGTGGTGGGGGGGGCAAATGCGTCGGCGTGATCGCGCTGTGCCTGGACGATGGCTCGATTCACCGCTTCCGCAGCCATGCCGTGGTGCTGGCGACCGGCGGCTATGGCCGGTGCTATTTCACCGCCACCAGCGCGCACACCTGCACCGGCGACGGCGGCGGGATGGTGCTGCGCGCGGGGCTGCCGCTGCAGGACATGGAATTCGTCCAGTTCCACCCGACCGGGATCTACGGCGCGGGCGTGCTGATCACCGAAGGCGCGCGCGGTGAAGGCGGCTATCTGACCAATTCGGAAGGCGAGCGGTTCATGGAACGCTACGCCCCCTCGGCCAAGGACCTCGCCAGCCGCGATGTCGTCTCGCGCTCGATGGCGCTGGAAATGCGCGAGGGGCGCGGGGTCGGCCCGAACGGCGACTACATCAACCTCCACCTCGACCATATCGATCCCAAGGTGCTGGCCGAGCGCCTGCCCGGGATCACCGAAAGCGGCAAGATTTTCGCCGGGGTCGACCTGACCCGCCAGCCGCTCCCGGTGTGCCCGACGGTGCATTACAACATGGGCGGCGTGCCCACGAACTACCACGGCGAGGTGATGACCATCGGCGCTGACGGCAACCCCGAAACGGCGGTTCCGGGCCTGTTCGCGGTGGGTGAGGCGGCCTGCGTTTCAGTCCACGGCGCCAACCGGCTGGGCTCGAACTCGCTGATCGACCTGGTGGTGTTCGGCCGCGCGGCGGGGCACCGGCTGAAAGAGCTGATCGTGCCGGGCAGCGCGCACGCCGAACTGCCCAAGGACAGCGCCGACCTGGCGCTGGGCCGGCTCGACCATTTCCGTAACGCCACGGGCGGTTCGCCCACCGCCGAAGTCCGGCTCGAGATGCAGCGCACCATGACCAAAGGCTGCGCGGTGTTCCGCGACGAGGCGCTGATGGCCGAAGGCAAGGCCGCGCTCGCCAAGACTTACGCGCGGATGCAGGACGTGAAGGTGACCGACAAGTCGCTGATCTGGAACACCGACCTGGTCGAGACGATGGAGCTCGACAACCTCCTCGCGCAAGCCACCGTAACGATCCACAGCGCCCACAACCGCAAGGAAAGCCGCGGCGCCCACGCGCACGAAGACTTCCCCGAGCGGAATGACGCTGAATGGATGAAGCACACCGCCGCGTGGTTCGACGGCTGGGGCGGCCAGGGCGGGGCGGTGCGGATCGATTACCGCCCGGTGCACGAATATACGCTCACCGACGATGTGGAATACATCAAGCCGAAGAAGCGGGTTTATTGATGCGGGTGTCGATCCCTCTCGCGTTCATTTCCGCCGTATTGGGGGCGGGTGCTTGTGCCGACGACATGAAAAATGATGACGCTGCCAAAGCTATCGCGCTCTCTCGCGAAACAACGGCAACCTATAGCGTTTATAGTTGGAACGTAATTACTCGTCCCAATAATTCCACGGAAGAGGAGTGGTCTGCCGAGTTTCACCAAGGGTCGCTGCACCGCGTCGAAACGCCCCGCGATCGAATTATTGCGGACTGCGCAAGAGGTACAGGTGCTTATCTCCAGGTCGCCAGCGGAGAGATCATTCGCGGCCCGCAAGTGGCTAAAGCGGCGTGTGGGATTCAAGCAAATTCAAAGATACTCGAAGCCCGTATCATCGCCGATGATAACGGCGCATTTGGCCATACTCGAACCGTACTAATTAAGGATCCAGAGTACATTCGAACGTATGTGATCGCAGATAATGGCGCGCTTGTCGCCGCAACGATCGATGATCTCGTTTCCAACCACTTGCTCAAGGCTCGGGCCGTTCAACTAGTTGGTGCTGTGCAAGACGGCATTTTCATTGAAGAATCGCTACAGGTCAGCGCTGTGCCTGAAAGCTATCGATCTGCTCCCAAAAACTAGGCATTTGAAGAATCACCTGACACTGAGTTCCGGAGTTCCGGGGACACTATACCTGGGAGTTCCGGGGACACTATACCTAATTCACTCTTTGGGACACAAAAATTCCGGGGACACAATATCAATTAGAGTTCTGGCAACAGACGCATCAATCCCAATCCCGACCATTCTCCCCTTGCATCCACTCGCCAGACCGGCAACTTTCCCACCCATGCCCAAGGTCTTCAGTTGGAACGGCTATCGCTTTCACTTCTACTCGGACGAGGGCGATCCGCGTGAGCCGATGCATATCCATATCGAGCGGGACGACGCGGACTGCAAGTTCTGGCTTTATCCCGAGATCAGGCTCGCCTATAATCACGGCTTCAATGCGCGCATCATCAAGCAATTGAGCGAGGTCGTTGAAGCGCGCCGGACCGATATCGAGAGGGCATGGAATGAGCACTTCACCTAGGGCCACCGCAGTCCGTTTCGACGAAGACAGTTTCTGGGTGGACCTCGAGGACGGCCGCACTCTCGGCATCCCGCTCGCTTGGTTTCCCCGGCTGTTGCACGGCTCACCCGAGTTGCGCGCCAAGGTCAGCATCAGCCCCAGCGGCCTCCATTGGGACGAGCTCGACGAAGACATATCCGTTGCTGGCCTTATCGCCGGTCGGGGTGACCAGACGCGGGTCCGTAATGTGGCTGCCTGAGCGAGCGACTTTGAAACCTCGAGTTGCAAGAGTTCCGGGGACACAATACTAATCTCACCGCAGCCCAGCCGTCCCAATGAAATCTTGCTGCTGCCCCATGATCCGGACGATTTGAACTTCATGGTCATTCGCCGTGTAGAAAGCCGTATGTTTCCCAGCCACGATCTTGCGCAGGCCCATCCGCGCCAGTTCGGCATCTTTGCCGAGCCTCGGATTTTCGGCAATGCGTTGGATTTGCGCCTCGATCACCAGCAGGTACCGCCTGGTTTGCTGTGCTCCCCACTGCGCCTGCGACCACGCCGCCACGCCGACAAAGTCGCGCTCGGCCAGCGAATGATACCGCAATTTACGGTTCATTGCTTGGGGAAGTTACCGTCGATCCAGGCGCGCATATCGAACTCGACCAGCGGGCTCGCCAGCCCTTCATCGATCGCTTCGAGCAGCTTCGATTTGAACACCGCGCGCTCTTCATGCAATCGCAGCGCATCGCGGATCACTTCGCTGGTTGAATCGTATTCGCCAGTTTCGACCTGGGTGCGGGTGTAGTCCATCCAGCGCTCGCCCAGCGTGATCGATGTGTTCTTCTTGGCCATGCCGCATCGATACCCGATCGTGGTATTGACATCAATAGCGCGGCTTCAAATTGCTTTCCTACATTACGAGGTTCATGCCATCGTCGCTTCTCGCTTTGACTTTGCCAATTGAGGGATTGAAACCTGCGGCAGTCCGGAATGAAAATGCCGCTGTGCCCGACACGGTTTAAGTGTGACCTTTGTGTGACTTTAAGGAACAGGATCAAGCGCCAAATTTTACAGGTCTACCAAAGTTGTTCGATCTGGTCCGGCAGGAGTAGGCTGGCGATTGCTCTGCGGCCAATGTCAAACGGTACGCATTTTAGCTAAGCTATTGAAGTCGCAATAATAACAGTGAAATCTTGACCCGCTGTTGAGCCGTATCAACGCTCGCTCAACCCGGCATTGAACCCGTTCGACCCGCGCTAGACAGATTTGTGCCGGGGTTGTGCCACTGGCCGCCGCACCCCCCCGCAACGCTCACATTTCGTGATACGTCGTCGGCGCTTTGTAGGTCTTGGGATCGTAGCTCGAATAGATCTGGCCGATCTTTTCTTCGCGTGCCTTGGCCTCGGACAGCGATTTGAAGAACATCAGCCCCATCGCTCCGGTGATCACGCCTTGCCACAGCTCAACCTTCATGCCGAGCGCGAGCTCGACCATTGCGATGAACAGGTTGAGCCCGAACAAGATGCCGAATGCTTTGATTTTCATGCGAATGCCCCTTGAATTGCGGGCCTTGGTGTCTGCAAAAACCTAAAGTTTGCCTAACGCCAGCGCAGCCGGTCTGGGGTGAGTTGGTCGACCGATTTGACCCCCATCAGCTGCATCCCGCGCTTGATCTCGTCTTGCAGAATGCCCAGCGCACGTTCGACGCCGTCCTGCCCCGCAGCGGCGAGCGCATACAGATACAGCCTCCCACCCGATGCGGCAGTGGCTCCGGCGCACAGGCTTTTGAGCGCGTGCGTGCCGCGCCGCACGCCGCCGTCGCAGATGATCTCGATCCGCCCGCCAACCGCATCGACGATCTCGGGCAGCTGGTCGAACGGCGCGCGGCTGCCGTCCAATTGCCGGCCGCCGTGGTTGCTGATCATGATCGCGTCGATCCCCATGTCGGCAGCGCGGCGCGCATCGGCGACGCTCATCACGCCCTTCAATGCGAACTTGCCGCCCCAGTCGTCGCGCAATTGCTCGGCCATGGTCCAGTCGAGCGTCTGGTCGAGCATCGTGTTGAAGTAGCCCGCGATCGACACTGCCTCGCCGGTGCCTTCGCGGACGTGGCTGTCCAGGTTGGGTAAGGCGAACTTCTCGCGGAAGACGTAATCAAGCGCCCAGCGCGGTTTCATCGCATAGGACAGCGCCGAGGCCGCGGTGAACCGGGGCGGCGAGGTAAACCCGCTGCGCGCGCAGCGTTCGCGCTTTCCGGCGACGATGGTGTCCACGGTCAATGCGATGGCATCGAACTTGGCGGCCTGGCAGCGCTCGATCATGCTGCGGTTAAGCCCGCGATCCTTGTGATAGTAGAACTGGAACAGCTTGGGCGCGGTCGTCATCGCCCCGATTTCCTCGATGCTCACTGTCGCAAGGCTGGAAATCCCGCACCACAGCCCGTATTTTTCCGCCGCGCGCACCACCGCGCGCTCGCCCTGCCAGTGGAACACGCGTTGCAACGCGGTGGGCGAGAGCAGCAGCGGCAGTGCCGACTTGCGGCCAAGGATGGTGCACGAAGTGTCGATCTCGCTGACCCCGGCGAGCACATCGGGGACCAGGTCGGCGCGGGCATAGGCCTGCGTATTGCGCGCCTTGGTCAGCTCGTCGTCAGCGGCGCCGTCGATGTAATCGAACACCGGCCACGGCAGTCGCTGCTTCGCCAGCAGGCGGAAATCGTCGATATTGTGGCAATCGCTCAGCCGCATTGCGCGGCGTTAGCGAGTTGCGCGGCCCGAGGAAAGCCTAGCGGTTGCGCGACTGCTTGTTGGCTGCGTCGGCCTGGTCCCGGGCGGCCTTGTCGCACGCAGCTTGGGCTTCGAGTGCGGCGAGTGCGGCGGGCGTCACCTCGCGTGCCGGATAAGCGCAGCCCCGCGCCTGGCCGTAACCTTTGAGGAACGCGCGCCGCGCGGTGCCGGCCTCGACCGCGTCGTTGACCTTGCGCTGGTGCGAATTGGCCCCGCTGACTTCGCGGATGATCCCGCGGAACGGAATGAACGAGCCAACCGCAGCCTGCGCGACGCGGCCGGCGCTCAATTTCTCCGCGCGGTCCTGGGGAATGTCACGATCGGGGCCGAGCACGGCATCAAGCTCGCCGACCCGGGTCGAAATCTGCGCGCAGGTGCGGATGCCGGCCATGTCGTAAGGATCGGCCACCGCAGCTTCGAGCACCGGCGGGATCTTGCCATTGCGCAGGCCCAGGTCGCTGACCGGGGTGGCGACCACATCGACCGCGTTGACGTCCTTGTCCCTGATCGAGCGCGGCTGGGCTGGCTTGTCCTGCGCCGCAGCGGGCAGCGCGCCGACCATGCAGGCGGTGAGCAGGGCGGCCGTGAACAGGCGCAGGGCGGGTGTTGCGGTGACAGTGGACATGCCCGCTAACGGGCCAGCCGCCCAAGCGTTCCTGCCGCGCGCCCAAACGAGCGCTATTGCTTCATATAGACGTCGCAGACGGCGTCGTCGGTGCCTTGCATCCCGCGCCGCAGGGCATCCGTCCGTTGCGCGCTCGAGCCGTGGGTGAAGGCGGCTTCGTTGGGATTGCGCCCGGCGCTGCGCATCAGGTTGTCGTCGCCGATCTGGTGCGCGGCGTTGAGCCCGCTTTCCATGTCGCCCGGATCGAGCCGGTCCTTGTTCTTGCCGGCCCAGATCCCGGCGTAGCAATCGGCCTGCAGTTCGAGCCGGACCGAGAGCTGGTTAGCGGCGCGCGGGTTCTGCTGCTGCGCGCTGCGGATCTGGCCGGAAATCCCGGTCAGCTTCTGGATGTGATGGCCATATTCGTGGGCGATCACGTAATCGCGGGCGAACTGCCCGGTCGCGCCCAGTTCCTGGTCCATCTGGCGGTAGAAATCGGTATCGAGGTAGATCTTCTGGTCCTCGGGGCAATAGAACGGGCCCATCGCGCTTTGGGCCGAGCCGCAGCCCGATGAGCCGACGTTCTGATAGAAGACGAGGCCCGGCGGCTGGAAGCGGATGCTCGCGGCGGCGAACAGCGGCTGCCAGGTCTTGTTGAGCGAAGACAGCGCGTTGCACGATTCCAGGCTCGCCTGATCGAGCTTGCAGCTTTCGCTGGCGTTGGTTCCGGCGACCGGGCCGCCGCTCTGCTCCTGCGGCGCGACTTGTTGCAATCCGCCCAGCAACTGGCCCGGATCGACCCCCAGGACGTAGGACAGCACCAGCGCAATGGCCAATGTCCCGCACCCGACCTGTCCGCCGCGCCCCATCGGAAAGCGACTGCCGCCGCTGCCGCGCTGGTCTTCGACATTGACCGAATTGGGGTCGAATTCATCAAGGCGCATCGGTCAAACTCCCCGGGCTGGACAATTGTCGGTTCAGCCGCAATGGCACCAGCATAGCGGAATAATCAAGCACTTGGAGTCGGATATGGGTCTTGCCGGAAAACGCGCGCTGGTCACCGGATCGACTTCGGGGATCGGGCTGGCGATCGCCCGTGCGCTGAACGCCGCTGGCGCCGAGGTGGTGCTGTCGGGGTTTGGCGACGCGGACGCGATTGCCGCGCTGTGCGATGAATTGAACGCGCAGCACATCGCCGCCGACCTGTCGCGCCGCGACGGGGTCGAAGCGCTGATGGCCGGGGCCGGGCCGGTCGACGTGCTGGTCAACAACGCCGGGATGCAGTTCGTTGCCCCGGTCGAGGAGTTTCCGGTCGAGAAGTGGGACCAGATCATCGCGCTCAACCTGACCGCAGCGTTCGATGCCTGCCGGCTGGCGATCCCGCACATGAAGGCGGCGGGCTGGGGGCGGATCATCAACACCGCGAGCGCGCATTCGCTCACCGCCTCGCCTTACAAATCGGCTTATGTCGCGGCCAAGCACGGCCTCGCCGGGCTGACCAAGACGCTCGCGCTCGAGCTGGCGACCGACCGGATCACCGCCAACTGCATCAGCCCGGGCTATGTCTGGACGCCGCTGGTCGAAAACCAGATCCCCAGCACGATGGCGGCGCGCGGGCTGACCCGCGAGCAGGTGATCAACGACGTGCTGCTGCAGCGCCAGCCGACCAAGCAATTCGTCCAGCCCGAAGATGTCGGCGCGATGGCGGCGTTTCTGTGCGGCGATGCGGCGGCGCAGATTACGGGCAGCAACATCAGCATGGACGGCGGCTGGACTGCCGAATGATCGGTCCGGCATGAAAGCCCGGTGTAGCTTTCCTGCCACCGGCCCTTACTATCGCGGCTCACACGGCATATCGCGCTTGCGAGATCGGGCATTTGGTGTGAGTGAACCGCGATGAAGCGTTTCTCATCAGCGATGAGCCGATTGCTCCTCTGGCTGCTTGCAGCCGCGCTGACGCTTGACCCGCTCGCTGCCGCCTCGCGCCAGGAAAAGGAAGCTGCGCTGCTTCGCCAGCAATTGCTCGGCCACATCACCGAGCTCGCCAGCGATGCCTACGGCGGGCGCGAACCGGGTACCGAGGGTGAGGCCAAGACGCTGCGCTACATCGGCCAGCACTGGTCGGACAGCGGCCTGGTTTCGGGCACCAACGACCCGGGCCATCCCTGGTTCGCGCCGGTCACTCTGGTCGGACGCCAGCCCGATACCAGTCGCGCCGTATTCTCGCGCAAGGGCAAGCGCGTGTTCGTGGCGCAGGACCAGGTGCTGGTCATCACCTCGGGCAAGCGCGCCTTGATCGAAAATGCGCCGCTGCTGTTTGTCGGCATCGGGGCGGCGATCCCGCCGCGCGCCGATCTGGCCGGACGGGTGGCGGTGTTGCTCGATGGTGGCCGCGACGACAGTACCCGGCAAAGCGCGCTGCTGGCGGCCGGGGCTTCGGGCGTGCTGACCGTGCTCGACGGCGACCGCAGCCTCGATCACGTCGCCGCGTTGCGCCGCCGTGAGGGCTACGCGCTGGCCGGAGCAGAACTGGGCGGCGATATCGATGCGTTTATCTCGGCCGCGGCGCTGGGCGGAGTCCTCGCGGGATCGAAGCAGAGCCTCGCCAGTCTGACCAAGACTGCCGCTGCGCCCACTTTCGCGCCGATGCCGCTCGACCTGGCGGTCTCGCTCGAGGCGACCAGCCGCGAGACCCGCATTCACACCCACAATGTGATCGGCAAGCTCCCGGGCAAGCGGCCCGAGCTGGGCGCGGTCTTGCTGGTGGCGCACTGGGATCACTTTGGCACCTGCGCGCAGCCGCCGGCCGAGCACCTGATCTGCAACGGCGCGATCGACAACGCCAGCGGGATCGCGGTGCTGCTCGAGGTTGCGCGGCGGCTCGCCAGGGGGCCGCAGATGGACCGCGACATCTATTTCCTTGCCACCACCGCCGAAGAGCTTGGGCTGCTCGGGGCGCAAGCCTTTGCCGAAAACCCGCCGATCCCGCTCGCCCAATTCGTCGCCGCGTTCAATATCGATAGCGTCGCGCTGGCCAAGTCCGGACAGGCCTTCGGGGTGGTCGGCAAGGGCCTCACCGGGCTCGACGCGCAGATCGCTGCAGTGGCCAAGCAGCAGAAGAAGAAAGTGGTGTTCGACGAAAAGGCCAACGCTTACGTCAAGCGGCAAGACGGCTGGGCTTTGCTCCAGCACGATATTCCAGCGGTGATGGTGTCGAGCTCATGGTCTGACCTGCCGCTGATCGAGCGCTTTTTCGAGACCGATTACCACCGCCCAAGCGACGTGGTTCGGCCCGGAATGGAGCTGGGCGGCGCGGCCGACGATGTCGAGTTCCTCAGCGCGCTGGTGCGCTGGTTCGCCGATCCGAAGAAAGTCCCGACCGCCCCTAGCCCTTCCCGTTGAGTGCGTTTACATGGGCCGCCACGAATCGAACCGTTAGAGGTACTGTGGCTTTTCCCGAGATCCCGCTTGGCTTGACCTTCGACGACGTTCTGCTGCGTCCCGGCGAGTCCGACATTGTGCCCTCGATGGCGAACACCAGCACGCGTCTGACCCGTGAGATCGCGCTCAACATCCCGGTGATTTCTTCCGCGATGGACACCGTGACCGAAGCCGACATGGCGATTGTCATGGCACAGCTGGGCGGGATCGGGGTGCTGCACCGCAACCTGACCATCGCGCAGCAGTGCGCCGCGGTACGCGCGGTCAAACGGTTCGAAAGCGGCATGGTCGTCAACCCGATTACCATCGCACCGGACGCGACGCTGGGCGAAGCGCGCGCGCTGATGGAAGCGCACCGTATCTCGGGCATCCCGGTGGTCGAACTGGGCGGCAAGCTGGTCGGGATCCTGACCAACCGCGATGTGCGCTTTGCCGACAATCCCAAGCAGCCGGTGCGCGAACTGATGACGCACGAAGGCCTGGTCACGGTGCATGCCGGGGTCAGCCAGGACGAAGCCAAACGGCTGCTCCACCAGCGCCGGATCGAAAAACTGCTGGTGGTCGACGACCGGTTCCATTGCACCGGGCTGATCACGGTCAAGGATATGGAGCGCGCTGTGACTTATCCCGCCGCGACCAAGGACGCCACCGGGCGGCTGCGGGTTGCGGCTGCGACCACGGTGGGCGATGCCGGGTACGAGCGGACCGAAGCGCTGCTCGCGGCTGAATGCGACGTGGTGATCATCGACACCGCGCACGGCCACAACAAGGACGTCGCCCGCGCGGTCGAACGGGTGAAGCGGCTGTCGAACTCGGCGCAGGTCGTCGCGGGCAACGTCGCCACTTACGCTGCGACCAAGGCGTTGATCGATGCCGGGGCCGATGCGGTCAAGGTCGGGATCGGGCCGGGCTCGATCTGCACCACCCGCGTGGTCGCTGGCGTCGGCGTGCCGCAGCTCACCGCAGTGATGGAAGCCGCGCGCGCTGCCAAGGAGGCCGGGGTGCCGATCATCGCCGATGGCGGTCTGCGCACTTCGGGTGACGCCGCCAAGGCGCTCGCGGCAGGCGCGAGCACGATCATGGTCGGCTCGATGCTGGCCGGGACCGAGGAGGCTCCGGGCGAGACCTTCCTGTACCAGGGCCGGGTCTACAAGAGCTATCGCGGCATGGGTTCGGTCGGCGCAATGGCGCGCGGCAGCGCCGACCGCTATTTCCAGCAGGACATCAAGGACCAGATGAAGCTGGTTCCCGAAGGAATCGAAGGTCAGGTGCCGTACAAGGGCCCGGCCAAGGATGTGGTTCACCAGCTGGTCGGCGGGATCAAGGCAGCGATGGGCTATACCGGCTCGGCCACCATACCCGACCTGCAGGAGCGCGCCGAATTCGTCCGCATCACCAATGCCGGCCTGCGCGAAAGCCACGTCCACGACGTGACGATAACGCGCGAGGCGCCCAATTATCCGACGCAGTAAGCAGTGACCCCCGCTGCTCGCATCCAGACCGCGATCGACATCCTCGATGCGGTGATCGCGGCGGCGCGCGGGCAGGGGGCGAGCGCCGACCGGATCGTCGCCGAATGGTTCAAGGCCCGGCGGTACATGGGCAGCGGTGATCGCCGCGCGGTGCGCGAGCTGGTCTATGGCGCAGTGCGCGCCTGCGGTGAGATCCCGCTGAGCGGCCGCGCGGCGATGCTGCGGCTTGGGCAAATCGATGCGGCGATCGTGCCGCTGTTCGATGGCTCCCCGCACGGACCCGAGCCGCTGGGGCCGGGAGAGCCGGTGGCCGTTGGCGGGCTTGCCCCGCGCTGGCTTGAGGAGAGACTCGCCCAAAGCGGAATTACCGGGGACGAGGCGGCAGCTTTGCTCGGCCGCGCCCCGCTCGACGTGCGGGTCAACCGACTTGAAGGCGGACCTGGCGAGCTGCCGGTCGCTGGTGAACAGACCCAGGCCCCCGATGCCCTGCGCTTTCCGCCCGGCACGCCGGTCGAGCAATGGGCTGCTTTCAAGTCGGGCCAGATCGAAGTGCAGGATACCGGCTCGCAACTGTGCTGCCTGGCGCTGGGCGCACAGCCCGGCGAAACGGTGCTCGATTTGTGCGCCGGGGCGGGGGGCAAGACGCTCGCGCTGGCGGCGGCGATGGACAACCGGGGCCGGCTGATCGCCGCCGACACCGATCGCGGGCGGCTGTCACGGCTGGCTCCGCGGGCCGAGCGGGCGGGGGCCATTGGCATCGAGACGCGGTTGCTGGGTCCGGGCCGCGAGGCCGAGGTGCTGGCCGAGCTTGCCGGGCGGTGCGACGCGGTGCTGGTCGACGCGCCGTGTTCGGGCACCGGCACCTGGCGGCGCAATCCCGAGGCGCGCTGGCGGCTGACCGGGGCCGAGCTGACGCGGCTGACCGCCCTGCAGGCGCGGTTGCTCGATCTTGCCGCGACGCTGGTCAAGCCGGGCGGGCGGCTGATCTATGTCACCTGCTCGCTGCTCGATGAGGAAGGCGTTGGTCAGGCCGAAGCGTTCCTCCAGCGGCATCCCGATTGGGCCGTGCGGCGTCCCGACGTTGCCGCTGGAACCGCGCGCGGGATAGGTCTGAGATTGTCTCCGTCACACGACGCAACCGACGGGTTTTTCATCGCACGTTTTGATTTGCCATGATAACACAGCCGCAAATGCCAACGCTCAAGGAGCAGATCATGCGTTATACTCCGGCTGCCCTCGCGCTCGCGTTGGCGGCGATGTTAACTGCCAGCACCAGCTTTGGCGCGCCGCCAGCACCGCTCGATCCGCGCGCCGCCGCGCTGGTCCAGCAGGGCCGCGCTGCGCTCGCCGCAGGCAATGCCCAGGACGCGGTGGCCGATTTCGAAGCCGCGCTGGCGATCCAGCCGGGGCATGTCGCGATCTACCTCAACCTCGCCGAAGCCGCGCGCAAAGAAGGCATGCAGGGCAAGGCGCTGCGCTATTACCGCGTCGCTTTGAAGCTCGATCCCAGCAACCAGTACGCGATCGCCGGTGAAGGCGAGGCGCTGGTCGAAAAAGGCGCGGTGGCGAAGGCCAAACTCAATCTCGCGCGGCTCGAGCAGCTGTGCGGCAGCAAGAGCTGCGCCCCGGCGCAAACGCTCAGCGCGGCAATCGCGCGCGGCCCGGCTCCGCAGGTGGTGACCGCAGCGCAAGTTGAAGTGAAGCCCGTGGTGACCAGCAACTGATCGTCAGATCAGATCGCGAAATTCTTCCAGAACAGTGCGATAGACCCGTTTCTTGAATGGGACGATGAGGTCTGGCAGCAGGTCGGGCTCGACCCATTTCCACTCCTCGAACTCGGCCGGATCGTGCGCGTCGAGTTGGATGTGGCTGTCGTCGCCGACAAACCGGGCCAGCACCCAGTGCTGGCGCTGCCCGCGATACTGGCCCTTCCATAACTTGCCGATCAGGTCGTCTGGCAAGTCATAGAACAGTTCTTCCTTGGTCTGCGCGAGCATGGTGACATGCTCGGGCAGAACCCCGGTTTCTTCGGTCAGCTCGCGGTAGGCAGCGGTGTGGAGGTCTTCGCCCTCGTCGATCCCGCCTTGCGGCATCTGCCAATAGACGCCGCCTTCGTCGGGCTGACCGCGGGTATCGATCCGCCGCCCGACGAAGACCAGGCCCTGGCCGTTGACCAGCATGAGGCCGACGCAGGGGCGGTACGGCAGATTGGTCAGGTCATCGCTCATCGCCGCGCCCTTGGCTCAAACCCGCGATAACATCAACTTCATTGCGGCAAATATCGCGTGAGTGTCGGCCTGCGTGCTGGGCACTGCTTTGCGAAGATTGACGAACCCGTGAATCGAACCGCGCATCTCATGATAATCGACATCGACTCCGGCCTGGATCAGCGCCGCGCCGTAGCGCCGTCCTTGATCGCGCAACGGATCGAGCCCGGCAGTGACCAGCACCGTGGGCGGGGTGCCCGCCGGTTCGTTGAGCAAGGGATAGGCGCGTGGATCGCCGATTTTCGATTGATAGGCCGTCATGAACCAATCCATCCCGTCGCGGGTCAGCAAATGCTTTTCCGCGAATTGCGCCATCGATCCGTGGCTGGAATCATCGGTCGCGGGATAGATCGGGACTTGCATCACCACCGGCACCTTGGCCGGCTTGTCGCGGAGCGCGTTGCTAACCACGATGGTCAGGTTGCCGCCCGCACTGTCCCCGATCGGGATCAATCCGGTCACTTCGCGGCCCAGTTCGGCCGGACTTTCCGCCAGCCACCGCGCGACCGCCTCGCAATCGTCGGGGGCGGCTGGGAAGGGGGCTTCAGGCGCCAAACGGTAGTGCACGGCAAGCACCGGCAGGTCCATTTCGGCCGCGATCTCAGTGCAGAGCGCGTGGTGCGTATCAAGATCGCCAATCACGAATCCGCCGCCGTGGAAAAACAGGATAACTGGCCCGGCTGCGCGGGTTTCGCGCGCATCGTAGAAGCGCAGCGGAATGTCTCCGGCAGGCCCGGGACACGTCAGGTCCTTGATCACCGCCAGTTCGCGCGGGTCGGCTTCGGCCACTGGAACCATTGCCAAGTATGCTGCTCGCGCCTCGGCAACTGGCAGCTCGTGCATTTGCGGACCTTCGATACTGTTGAGGAAGCCAAGGAAACCGGCAACATCGGGTCGGACATAGGGCTGGCTATCGGTCACTGGGGAATCCTCTCATGGTGGTTGTTTAATCGACAGGTTAAATGGCGAATTGCCACTTGACTAGGCCGTTCCACACTTCTCTTGTCGAGCAGTAAATTGGCGGGGCAGCAGTTTTTCTTGATTGCACCGCATCACGTGAGGGGACAAGGCGCCGCTGGCAGCCCGAACAGGGCCGCTCTGACGCCCGCAAGGAAGATACATGGCCAGCCTAGTCGCCGAACCCGAAGTCACCGTTTCCAACCACCCCGAAGCCGTTGTCGTCAGGTTCGCCGGGGATTCCGGCGACGGAATGCAGCTCACCGGCGGGCAGTTCACGCTCTCCAGCGCGCTGGCGGGCAACGATTTTGCCACCTTCCCCGATTTTCCCGCCGAGATCCGCGCGCCGCAGGGCACGCTGTTCGGGGTTTCGGCGTTCCAGATCAACTTCGGCTCGACCGATATCGAGACCGCGGGCGACGCGCCCGACGTGCTCGTGGCGATGAACCCGGCGGCGCTCAAGACCAACGTCGATGCGCTCAAGCCCGGCGGCTTGATCATCGCCGACACCGGCGAGTTCACCAAGCGCAATCTCGACAAGGCCAAGTACGAGGTGAGCCCGATCGACGATGGCAGCCTCGCCAAGTGGCAGGTGCTGGCCTTCGATATTTCCGCGCTGACGATGGAATCGGTCAAGCCTTACGGGCTCGGCAACAAGGAAGCGCTGCGCTGCAAGAACATGTGGACGCTCGGCCTCGCGCTGTGGATGTTCGACCGTGAGCGCGAGCCGCTGATCGACTGGCTCAAGGCCAAGTTCGTCAAGCAGCCGGTGCTGGCCGACGCCAACATTGCCGCGCTCAATGCCGGGCACGCCTATGGTGAAACGGCTGAACTGGGCGGGCAACTGCACAAAGTCCATGTCGACCCGGCAGCGGCGAAGGCGGGGCTGTACCGCACGATCACCGGCGCGGAATCGGTCGCACTGGGGCTGGTTGCGGGCGCGCAGCTCGCTGGGCTGGAGATGTTCTTCGGCGGTTATCCGATCACCCCCGCGAGCTCGATCCTGCACAGCCTGGTGCGGCTCAAGGAATTCGGCGTCACCACTTTCCAGGCCGAGGACGAAATCGCCGCGATCGGCGCCGCAATCGGTGCAAGCTATGCGGGCAAGCTGGGGGTCACCTCCAGCTCGGGCCCCGGCATCGCGCTCAAGACCGAGGCAATGGGCCTCGCGGTGATGACCGAGCTGCCGCTGGTGATCGTCAATTCGCAGCGCGGCGGGCCCTCGACCGGGCTCCCGACCAAGACCGAACAGAGCGACCTCTATCAGGCGATCTATGGCCGCAACGGCGACACCCCGATCCCGGTGGTCGCGGCGTGCAGCCCGTCCGACGCGTTCGATTGCGCGATCGAAGCCTGCCGCATCGCCACCCAGTACATGACCCCGGTGATCCTGCTGACCGACGGCTACATCGCCAACGCGGCCGAACCGTGGCTGGTCCCCGACCCGGCAAGCTACGCGCCGTTCCCGGTGACCTTCCTGACCGAGCGCAATGGCCCCGATGGCACGCTGCTACCCTATGCCCGCGACGCCAAGGGCGCGCGGCCGTGGATCAAGCCGGGCACCCCGGGGCTCACGCACCGGATCGGCGGGATCGAGAAGAACCCCGGCACCGGCAACCTCGATTACAGCCCCGCCGCGCACCAGACCATGACCGATGCGCGCAAGGCCAAGATCGACGGCGTGGCGAATAGCATCCCGGCGCAGGAGGTTGCGCTGGGCGAAACCAGCGGCAAGCTCGCCGTGGTCGGCTGGGGTAGCAGCTTCGGCCCGATCCACCAGGCGGTGCGCCGCGCCCGCGCCAAGGGCATGGACGTCAGCCATATCCACGTCCGCCACGTCTGGCCGCTCCCGGCAAATCTGGGTGACTTGCTGCGCGGCTTCGACAAGATTCTCGTCCCCGAAATGAACACCGGCCAGTTCAAGACCGTGCTGCGCGACCAGTTTCTGGTTGACGCGCAGCCGCTCAACAAGACCTCGGGGCAACCGTTTACGATTGCGGAAATCGAAGCCGCGATTGCCACCTATTTCGATGGACAGCCCGGCAACGCCGGCGGCGACGAAGTGCCGCCCAATGCCCAGCAGTTGCCCAGCATCAAGGCAGTCAATCCGTGACTCTTCAGACGCGAAAAATGATATGAAAAACCAGCAAGGGACTCGGTTCGACGATCAACCGTGGCTCGATTTGGATTCGGGACGCTTTCTGATTTTCTTGTTAATCGTGCCGACCCTCATTGTTGGGGGACTGTTTGCAGCAAACTGGGCCGGAGCCGAGTTTGATTCGGCTTATGCTGCAATGTTTGTCGGGTTTGCCGTATCGGCCATTTCCTCCAAGCTGACTTCCCAGCTTCGCGCGCAGGAGGAAGCGGACTCGATTGCGTTCGAAACGTTCTGGCAGCGTGCCTTGCGAGTTTTAATTTTGCTGGCGATGCCTGTTTTGCTCTGGGTTCTTTACGAGCAATTCAGAGACCACGTGCAGGACCGCGATTTCAATGGTGCCTTCATAACAGGATATTGGATGGCTGTTTTGATCGGTGCGATATTTACCGAATTTAGAAATTACATGCGCAAAGACGGATTGGCTGAACGATGAACGAAATGACCACCATCCCCGTGCCGACCACGCTCAAGGACTGGGAGTCCGATCAGGAGGTCCGCTGGTGCCCGGGTTGCGGCGACTATGCGATCTTGAAGGCGGTGCAGCGCACTTTGCCCGAGCTGGGCGCGGACCCCGCGAAGACAGTGTTCGTCAGCGGCATCGGCTGCTCGAGCCGGTTCCCCTATTACATCGAGAGCTACGGCTTCCACACCATCCACGGCCGCGCCCCGGCTTTTGCGACGGGGATCAAGCTCGCCAATCCGGAACTCGACGTATGGATCGTCACCGGCGACGGCGACGGGCTGAGCATCGGCGGCAATCACACGATGCATCTGCTGCGGCGCAACCTCAATTGCCAGGTGCTGCTGTTCAACAACGAGATCTACGGGCTGACCAAGGGGCAATATTCGCCCACCAGCCGCGTCGGCACCACCAGCCCGACCACGCCGCTCGGCTCGGTCGATCGCCCGGCGAGCCCGGCGGCCTTCGCGCTTGGCGCGGGCGGGCGGTTTATCGCACGCGGGTTCGATGTGTCGAAGAACCTGCCCGAAGTGCTCAAGGCCGCGCATGCCCACAAGGGCGCGGCGTTTGTCGAGATTTTCCAGAACTGCATCGTCTACAACAAGGACGTGTTCGAAGACTTCGCCGCGCCCAAGGGGGCCGAGGATCGCCAGCTGTGGCTCAAGCAGGGCGAGCCGATGCTGTTCGGCAATGCCAAGACCGGGGACACCAAAGGCATCGCGCTCGATGTCGAAAAGCTGACGCTCAAGGTGGTCGATGTGGCCGATGGTGATTGGCAGGCGGCCGGCGTGATCGTCCACGACGTCACCAACCGCTCGATCGCGCATATGCTGGTCGAGATGCCGTTCGGCCCGTTCCCGATGGCGCTCGGCGTATTGTATGATGACCCGCGGCCGACTTACGATGAAGCCGTGCTCGGCCAGGATGCCGCAGCCCGCGCCGGCAAAAGCACCGACCTCGCCAAGCTGCTCGCCAAGGGGCAGACCTGGACGGTCGAGACCGCCGACCAGGGGCCGCTCTCGAACGTCTGATCAATCGGTCAATCCGCCCGGCGTCGCCGCTTCGATTTCCGTTGCGGCGCTGTCGGCCAGTTCGCGGACGGGGCGGTAGAACAGCGCTGAAGCAGTCAGTGCCCAGGCCATGCCGCCGAGCCAGCCGGCGATCACGTCGCTGGGGTAATGCACCCCGAGCCACACCCGGCTGAGCGCGACCAGCGCGGAGACCAGCATGGCCGCGGCGATCAGGCTCCAACGCACTCCGCGCCGCGCGCTGAGCGCGCCCAGGACCAGCGCTATCGACATATAAACCGCCGCCGAATTGAAGCTGTGCCCGCTCGGGAAGCTCAACCCGCCGGCTTCGGTCAAGTGCGAGACAAGGGTTGGGCGGGGGCGGCCGACGAGTGACTTGAGCAGCGTATCGAACGCCCAGCCGCTCAGCATCGTGGCTGCCAGCAGAGCCGCCTCGCGCCGCAGCCGCGCCAGCAGCAGTGCAGCGACCGCGATGGTTCCCAGCAGGTTGAGCAGCAGCACCCCGCCCAGCATGGTAAAATCGCGCACCGTTTCGATCAAGACAGGCGGACCCCACGGCGCCGTGCCTGGTCCAGTGCGGAAATACTGCAGGCCAGCGTTGTCGAATGATCCAAGCTGGTCGCTCAGCATTAGTGCCGCGATCACCGCAAACCCCGCCCAGCACATCAGCGCGGCGACGAGCAGCTGGCGGCGCGACAAAGTGGTTGGGAAACGGGCGTTCATGCTGCGCACAACGCCTCATCTGCGCAAATGTTGCAAGTGGCGCGGAAACTTGTCACCCAGCGCCATGCAATCAACCTTTGCCTTGCTCGATTGGGTGGTCATCGGGCTGTACACGCTGCTGCTGTTCGCCGGGGGCTGGCTGTTCCGCCCGCGCCGCGCGGAGAGCACGCGCGATTACTTCCTCGCGGGCGGCACGATTCCGGCATGGATGGCGGCAATCTCGGTGCTGTCGGCAACGCAAAGCGCGGCGACCTTCCTCGGCGGGCCGGACTATGGTTTCCGCAACGACTACACTTACCTGTCGGGCAACATCGGCGGTCTGATCGGGGCGCTGTTCGTCGCGAAGTTCCTGATCCCGCGGTTCTATGCAATCCGCGCGACCACGGTTTATGAACTGCTCGAGGTCCGCTTTTCGCGCCGGGCGATGCGCGCGGCGGGGCTGATGTTCCTGATCGGGCGGGTGTTTGCAGGCGGGGCGCGGGTCTATCTCGCCGCGATTGCAGTCGCGATGGTGATGTTCGCCAGCGTCGACGCGAGCGGGATTGTGATCGCCGCCGCGCTTGTGATGGTCGCGGCTTTCGTCTTCACGTTCGCCGGCGGCCTGCGTTCGGTGATCCTCAACGACCTGATCCAGTTCGTGGTCTATCTTGGCGCGGCGCTGGCGGTGCTGGCGTGGCTGTGGACCAGCATCCCGGCTCCCACGAGCGCGATCATCGAGGGCCTCAGGCACAGTTCGGGCGGGATCGACAAGCTGCGGCTGTTCGACTGGTCGACCGATCCGACCAAGCCGTTTGCCATGCCGGCGGTGATTTTCGGCGTCTCGCTGCTCTATATCGCCTCGACCGGGACCGACCAGGACGTCACCCAGCGGCTGCTCGCTTCCAAGGACGCCCAGACCGGGATCAGGGGCCTGATCCTGTCGCTGTTCGCCACGCTGCCAGTGGTGTTCATGTTCCTCACCATCGGGCTGCTGCTCCACGTGGTTTACCAGCGGCCCGAGTTGATGGGCGGGCAGGCGCTGACGCTGGGCACGACGTTCGAGGGGCAGAAGATCAGCACCTTCATGCATTATATCCTGACCCAGCTGCCCCCGGGCTTGCGCGGGCTGGTCACCGCCGGGGTCTTCGCTGCGGCAATCGCCACCACTAACTCCGCGCTCAATGCGATGAGCAGCGTGATGGTGCAGGATTTCTACCGCCCGTGGAAAGACCGGCGCGGCGGGGCGGCGGAGCGCCATTTCGTGAGCGCCGGGCGCTGGGGCATGGGAATCGCTGGCGTAGCGATGTTCGGCTTTGCGGTGGTCAGCTTCTACTGGCAGCGCGCCAGCGACAAGCCGCTGCTCGAATTTGCGTTGCAGGTGATGGTGTTTGCCTATGCCGGGCTGCTCGGGGTCTATTTCACTGCGCTGTTCTCGCGCCGGGGTTCGACGGGCTCGGTAATCGCGGCGCTGATCGCCGGGTTCGTCACCGTGGCCTGCTGCCAGCCTTATATCGGCGCGTTGCTTCGCTTGCCCGAATGGCTCGGCAAGCTCGCGTTCCCGTGGCAGCTGTGCATTGGTACTGCGGTGGCGACGCTGGTCTGCCTGATCCCGCCGGGCAAGCGAGCCGAGGCGTGACCGCGCCGAGCATCGTGTGGCTGCGCCGCGATTTGCGGCTGGCCGATCAGGCCGCGCTGCTGGCGGCCTGCGCGGCGGGGCCGGTGGTGTGTGTCTATGTGCTCGACGACGAGACCCCGCAGCACCGCAAGATGGGCGGGGCAAGCCGGTGGTGGCTGCACCAGTCGCTCGCCAGTCTGGCGGCGGGGCTGGAGGAGCGTGGCGCGCGGCTGATCCTGCGGCGCGGCAGTTGCGCGCCAGCGCTGCCCGCGCTGGCGGCTGAGATCGGGGCCACAGAAATCCATGCGCTGCACCACTACGAACCGTGGTGGCGCAATGCCGAGCGCGCCGTCGCCAAGGCGTTGACGCTGCACCTGCACCACGGCAACTACCTCGCTCCTGCGGGGTCTGTGCTCACGGGATCGGGCACCCCGTTCAAGATCTTCACGCCGTTCTGGCGCGCGCTGCAGGCGCAGGTCCTGCCGCCGCCCAAGCCCCAAGCTGCGCCGGATAAAATTCCCGCACCAAGCCACTGGCCCGCTTCTGACCGGCTGGAAGATTGGGGCCTGCTGCCCACCCGCCCCGACTGGGCCAGCGGTTTCCGCGCCGAATGGACCCCGGGCGAGGCAGGCGCGGACGAGCGCCTGCAGGACTTTGCAGACCACGCCAAAGGCTATGCCGCAGCGCGCAACTTGCCCGCCCGGCAAGGCACCTCGCGGCTCTCCCCGCACCTCCACTTCGGTGAAATCTCGCCCGCCACGGTCTGGCACCGCGTGGCCGGCAAGGGCGGCTCGGTCGGCACCTTCCTGGGTGAGCTGGGTTGGCGCGACTATGCCCAGAATGTCATCATGCAGTTGCCCGATTACGGCGGCACAAACGCCAAACCGCAGTTCGAGAAGCTTCCGTGGCGCAGCGGCGACGGTGCCGAGGCTGACCTTGCAGCATGGCAGCAAGGCCGCACCGGTTATCCGATCGTCGATGCCGGGATGCGCCAGCTGTGGCACAGTGGCTGGATGCACAACCGGGTGCGGATGATCGCCGCCTCGTTCCTGATCAAGCACCTGCTGATCGACTGGCGGCGCGGCGAGCAGTGGTTCTGGGATACGCTGGTCGATGCCGATTACGGCTCGAACGCGGTCAACTGGCAGTGGTCGGCGGGCAGCGGGGTCGATGCGCAGATGTTCGTGCGGATCATGGCGCCGCTGAGCCAATCGCCCAAGTTCGATGCGGCGGGCTACATCCGCACATGGGTGCCCGAACTGACGCATCTGCCTGACGGGGATATCCACGATCCGGTCTTCCCGGTGCGCGGGTACCCGGCCAAGCTGATCGGCCATGCGCAAGCGCGCGCGCGGGCCTTGGCGGCGTGGAGTGAAGTCAAAGGATAGTGGTGCCCGGGGGCGGATTCGAACCACCGACACGCGGATTTTCAATCCGCTGCTCTACCAACTGAGCTACCCGGGCCAGGCTGCATGGCGGTCCTGAAACAGGTCCACCGGGCGGCTGGAAGCGCGCGTATGGCGAAGGCGGCCGCGCTTGGCAACCCCATTATGGCTCGCCGTCATCCTCATCATGGACGGGCGCGACGGGCAAGGCGTAACCATCTTCGAGCCAGCGCACCAGATCGCGGTCCTTGCACCGCGCCGAGCAGAACGGGGTGAATTCTGCGCTGCGCGGCCTGCGGCAGATCGGGCATTTGCGGATGGTCGTCATGGCGCCACCGCCTGCGCGAAACCGCCGTCGAGGGCAAGCCCGGGGCGCTCTTCCCAGCGCAGCAAGCGCCCGGTCCGGCGCGCGAGATCCGTCTCCCATTCCGGGCCGACCGCGCGGCGCACGGCGGGATGCGCGGTCAGTAGCAGTACGCCCGGTTCGGTGACCCGCTCGGCGCGCCGCAGCAGCATTCGCGCTGCGGCGGCGATGCGATCGGTCGCCAGCGTGTGGAGCAGCGATGCGCGTTCGAGCCGGGCGACCAGTTGCACGAACCCGAACCCGTTCATGGCGGTGCGTTCATGCGGCCAAGCGGCGAGCGCATCGGCCAGCGCGGCATCGACCGCTTGCCGGTCGGACTTGGCTGACAGTGTGGGGAAATCGATCCCGATCGACCCGGCAAGGTCCATTCGCGGAAGGACACGCGCCAGCGCTGAAACCGCAGCCAGCGCAAGTTCGCGCGGGGGCAGGGTGCCATCGACATCGATCACCGCCATCGCGGGCGTCGGGCTGAGGGTGAGCGAGCCGCCGGCAAATTCCGCCGTGCCGCTCCATGCTTCGGTGAACAGGTCTTCCCAGCTGCCAGCGGGAAATTCGCGGACGACTTTGGCTGCCAAGGCCTCGGCCAAGGTGGGCGCGGAGCAGGGTGCCAGCTCGGTCGGCCGGGCCTGCGCGCGCTTCAGGCGTCCGCTTTCGGCCATTGCGGCGCGGGTGACTACCAGCCGCAGCGCCGCGCCCTCGCTGGCTTCGCGCGGCAGGCCGGTGACCAGCACGTCCTCACCGCTCGCAAACCGCGCGGTGCCGCGCTTCGACCCGCCCAAGCGTGAGATCAGCACCGCCTCGGCCACTTCACCCGCAACCAGCGCACCGTGGACCTGCAACCGGGCGGCCAGCGCCTCGCCGCCATCGAGCAGCACCGCCCGGTCCTCCCCGATGCCGCGCTCGACCAGCCACTCAGCCAATGGAAAAGCCTGCCGCCTTGAGCAATGCGCGGGTCTCGAACAGCGGCAGCCCGACCACCCCCGAATGGCTCCCGGAAATCCACGCGATCAGACCTTCGGCGCTGCCCTGGATGGCATAGCCGCCAGCCTTGCCGTGCCATTCGCCGCCCGCAATATAGGCGTCGATCTCGGCCGCGGAGAGCGGTTTGAAGCGCACGATCGTCTCGGACAGGCGTTCGCGCACAGTCCCGTCGGGGCCGCGCAAGGCGATGGCCGAGAGCACGCGGTGACGGCGGCCCGACATCAGCTTGAGGCACTGCCGCGCGGTGGCCTCGTCCTCGGCCTTGGGCAGGATCCGGCGGCCGAGCGCCACGACAGTGTCGCCCGCCAGCACGAATGCGCCATTCCCCGTGATCGCCTGCGCCTTCTCGCGCGCCATCCGCTGCGCATAGACGCGCGGCACTTCGGCCTTGTGCGGGGTCTCGTCGATAGCGGCGGCGGCGATGGCGCTGGGCACGATCCCCAGCCGCGCGATCAGCTCGCGGCGACGCGGGCTGGCGGAGGCAAGGATGAGGTCAGGCGCTGGCACGCGCCGGGTTTAGCCGAACTGGCCGGGGCCGCCGCGGCCGGGCATGAAGCGGTAAGTGATCCGCCCCTTGGTCAGATCGTAAGGGGTCAATTCGACCAGCACTTCATCGCCGACCAGCACGCGGATGCGGTTCTTGCGCATCTTGCCCGCCGTATGGCCAAGGATTTCGTGGTCGTTTTCGAGGCGGACGCGGAACATGGCGTTGGGCAGCAGTTCAACCACCGTTCCGCGCATTTCGAGCAGTTCTTCTTTCGCCATCCGGCTTACAGTCCGTGTGTTCTGGTGTTCATTGCCGCGCCCATAGCGGCGCTTCGCGCAAAAGGCCATAGCTGCGCGCGCGCAAAATAATTGCTGCTGTTGTTGGTCGATACCGGTGGCACGCCTGACAATTTGTTACACGAGCGCGGGTTGCCAGCTGGGAACCCCTTCGCCAGTGCAGCAATTGTATCAGCAAGTCGATCGCTCGCGGCGGGGCTGCACGGAAGTATTGAACCCGGATAATGCGCAAGATTGTCACACTTCCGTTGGCCCTCTGGGCTGCGCCGGCCTTTGCTCAGAGCGCCGAACCCGTGCCTGCGCCGCCCGCGAGCGATGCGCCCGCGACCGAGCTCGAAGCGCCGTCGCAGACGATGCAGGTGGTCGCTGACCCGGACGGAGAGCTCAGGACCGACATCGTGGTCACCGCGCCCAGCATCAAGGGACAGGTCGATACGGTGGAAGCGCCGATCGCCACGTTGGGCGAAGCGGATATTCAAGCGACCGGGGCGAGCTCGGTCGGCGAATTGCTGGCCCGGATCAGCCCGCAGACCGGCTCGGGCCGGGGGCGCGGCGGCGGGAGGATGCCGGTGGTACTGGTCAACGGCCAGCGCGTGACCAACTTTCGCGAGTTGCGCAATTTTCCTCCCGAAGCGATCCGCCGGGTTGAAATCCTGCCCGAAACGGTGGCGCTGAAATTCGGCTTTCCGCCCGATACCCGGGTGGTCAACCTGATCCTCAAACCCAAGTTCCGCAGCAGGTCGGTCGAGCTGAGCTACGCCCTGCCGACGCTGGGCGGGTTCAGTACCTGGGCGCTGGAAAGCTCGCTGACCAAGATCGATGGCCCGGCGCGGCTTAGCCTGACTGCCTCGACCGACGATACCACGCCGCTGTTCGAGAGCGAGCGCGGGGTGATCCAGCAAGCCTCGGCGCTGCCCACCGTCGGCACCGATCCGCAGACCGCACAGTACCGCACGCTGATCGGCGATTCGCGCAATTTCGGGCTCAATGCGGCGTGGACCCGCGGCATCGGCAAGGACGGGATGGGCGGCTCGCTCAGTTTGAGCGGAGCGGCCAGCCGGGCTGACAGCCATTCGTACCAGGGCCTCGACGCGGTCGTACTGACCGATCCGGGCGGGAGCCGGGTGCTGCGCACTTTGCCCGGGCCGCTCGAACGGGTCAGTCATGTCACCACGCTGCAAGCCGGCGGAGGCTACAACACCTACCTTGGCACCTGGCAGCTCAACACCACGGTCGATGGCTCGCACATCGAGACCAGTTCGCAATTCGATCGGCGCGCCAATCCCAGTTCACTGGTCAGCGCGGCGGCCGCGGGGTCCTTGCCGATTACCGGGCCGCTGCCGACCTTGCCCGATGCCGGGTTCGATACAACCTCGAGCAAAGTCAATTCACTGACCTCGCTTGCGACCCTGATCGGGCGGCCGCTGCGGCTGCCCGCCGGGTCGGTGAGCATGACGCTCAAGGCCGGTTATGCGTGGTCGGGGATCGCCAGCAGTGATAGCCGCAGCGCTACCGGCGACGTCAATCTGACGCGCGGCGATCTTTCGGCCGGCACCAACCTGTCGATCCCGATCACCAGCCGCCGCGAGCGTTTCGGCGCGGGGATCGGCGATCTGACGCTCAACCTCAGTGCGGGGTATGACAACCTCTCCGACTTCGGTTCGCTCACCGACTGGAGTTCCAGCCTGACCTGGGCGCCGACCGCCAAATTGAGCCTCGGCGCCAGCTACATCGTCAACCAGGCCGCCCCGTCGCTCATCCAGCTCGGCAGTCCGCAGGCGATCAGCTTCAATGTTCCGGTTTACGATTTCAGGACCGGCCAGACCGCGCTGGTTGCGATCACCACCGGCGGGAACCCGCTGCTGGTCAAGGAACAGCAGCGCGACCTCAAGTTTTCGGCCAACTGGCAGCTGCCGTTCCCGAGCAATTCCAACGTGATTGTCGAATATTTCCGCAACCGGTCGGACAATGTCAGCGCCAGCTTCCCGATCCTCACGCCCGATATCGAAGCGGCGTTCGCGGGCCGGGTGACCCGCGATGGCAGCGGGCGGTTGATCAGTATCGACCAGCGCCCGGTGACTTTCGCCCGGCAGGATGGATCGCGGCTGCGCTGGGGGTTCAACACCTCGGGCGGGTTCGGCAAGGCAGATCCGAATGCCGCCGGCGGCGGGATACCCGGGCTTGGCGGCGGGGGCGGCCGGCCTCCCGGTGGCGGACCGCGCGGCGGCGGCGGCAGTGGTGGCGGCGGTGCCGGACGCGGCGGCGGCGGCATGGGCGCCCTGATGGGCGGGCCGGGCGGCCAGCCCGGACGCTGGAGCCTGGGGGTGTTCGATACCGTCCAGTTCCAGAGCCGGGTGCTGATCGCGCCCGGCGGACCGGTGCTCGATCTGCTGGATGGCGATGCGCTGTCGGGCGGCGGCACCCCGCGCCACACGATCGAATTCAACGGCGGGCTGTTCTACAAGGGGCTGGGGACGTTCTTCCAGGGCACCTGGTCATCGCCGACCACCTTGCGCGCCTCGGGCCTGCCGGGAACCAGCGACCTGCGCTTTGGCAGCGTCGCGAACATCAGCATGTTCCTGTTCTTCGATTTCAACCAGCGGCCCAAGCTGATCAAGAATGTGCCGTTCCTGAAAGGCGCGCGGCTGTCGCTGCGGTTCGAGAATCTGCTCGGATCGCGCCAGCGGGTAACCGACGCGAGCGGGGCGGTGCCGCTGTCGTACCAGCCCGATTATATCGACCCGCGCGGCCGGGTGATCAGGATCGAGCTGCGCAAATCGTTCTGAGCGGCCTCCCCGCCCCGAACGATGGGGGCGGGGAGACCGGTTCAGGTCAGTGGTACAGCGCCAGCAGCAAGTGCAGGCACAGCGCGAACAGGCACAGGCTCGACAGTGCGAACAGGATGAAGCGCAGCGGCACCCGGTTGATCGTCGACTGGTAGATCGAGTGGACGATGCGCAGGCCCACATAGGCCCAGGCGATCTTGGCGTTCAAGCCGTCACCCGCGCCGATCATCGCCAAGGCCAGTGCGACCGCATAGAATACCATCGGCGCTTCGTGCAGGTGGTTGTAGTTGTGCGCCTTCCACTGCACTTCGCGCGGCAGCAGGCCTTCCAGCATCGACCCGGTCCAGCCCTGGTCGGCATTCGCCCCGGTCGGCTTGGGCAGCTTGTTGATCGCCGGTATGCGGGTGGCATACATCCACACCCACATGATCATGGTCCACATGGCGAGAACCGCCATAGGTTTAAGGATTTCAGCTTGGATCATTTCACATTCCCCCTGTGTGAAGTGCAGTCAGTTGAAATGCGTGGATCGCCATCACCACAAGGCAGATCGTCGACAGGTTGAACAAGGCGAACCGGATCGACACCTTGTTGACCGTGGCCTGCCAGATCGAATGCACGATCCGCAGCGCAACATAGCCCCAGGCAAAGGCGACATCGGTGGCACTGGCCCCCATCAGCGCGAGGATCATTACTGTCGCATAGAAGATGGTCGGCTGCTCCATCAGGTGCGTGTAATTGTGCGATTTCCACTGGACGCTGTCAGGCAGCACACCTTCCAGATCAGCCCCGCGGCCGCCAGGTTTCGCAGCCGCCATGCCGCCAGGTTGCTTGAAGATTGGCGGCAGACGTGTCGCCGCCAGCCAGAACAACATGACGATCGACCACAGCACCAGCACGGCTGCGGGCGCGAGTATTTGCGCTTGCATGAGTTTTCCCCCTCTTATGCTTCCCGGTGGCAAGGTGTTCCGCTAAGCTCAGATTGTCAAATGCAACCTAGTCGGCGTTGGCGATGACCTTGGCAAAGGCGGCAGCGTCGGTGTTGCCGCCTGACAGCACGATTACGGTGCGCCCATCAAGGCTGACCTTGCCCGCCAGCGCCGCCGCCAGCGCCGCCGCGCCGCCGGGTTCGATCACCAGATGCAGCGCCGAAAACGCCCAGCGCTGCGCCGCGCGGACTTCGGCCGGGGTCACCGCCAGCCCGAACGGGACGCGGCCCTTGAGCACGGCAAAGTTGATCGGGCGGGTCGCCGGGGTTTGCAATGCATCGCAATCGGTCGGCGCGGAGGTGTCGGCCACGCCGACGATTTCGCCCCGCTCCAGGCTGATCCGCACATCGTCCCAGCCTTCGGGTTCAACGGGCACGATGGCGGCCTCGGGGCAGGCCAGCGACAGTCCGGCAGTGAGCCCGCCGCCGCCGCACGGGGCAACGATTCGGGTCGGGCCGTCCAGACCGCGCGCGGCCATTTGCGCGGCAATCTCCAATCCGGCCGAACCCTGGCCCTCGATCACCCACGGATCACCGAAGGCATGGACCAGCACCGCACCGCTTTGATCGACCAGCCGCTGCGCCACAAGGTCGCGGTCCTCGCCGCCGGCCCGGTCGTAGAGGACGACCGTGGCACCGAGCGCGCGGGTCGCGTCGAGCTTCACCTGCGGGGCATTGGCGGGCATCACGATGGTTGCACCGATGCCCAGCCGCCGCGCGGCCCAGGCCACACCTTGCGCGTGGTTGCCGCTCGAAACGCCGACCACGCCCAATGCACGCTCGGCTTCGCTCAGGTCGCTCAGCCGGTGCCACGCGCCGCGGATCTTGAACGAGCCGATCGGTTGCAGGCTCTCGGCCTTGAGCCAGACGCGGCTGCCATTGATCGCGGCTTCGAGTAGCGGGGTCTGCGGGAGCAGGTCGGCGATCTTGGCCGCCGCGCGGGCGACTCCTGCGCTGGTGGGCGCGTGCATTTGTTGTGCGGACATGAAACAATCCTATATGCGGGTTCGCGGCCAATAAAGGAGATTCACGGCGTGTCCAAAGTTCTGGTGATCGGTGCGGGCGGGGTCAGCTCGGTCTGTGTCCACAAGATGGCGATGAACGCCGATATTTTCCCGGAGATTCACCTCGCCAGCCGCACCCACGCGAAGTGCGACGCGATCGCCGCGTCGGTCAAGGAGCGCACCGGGCAGACCGTCTCGACTTACGAGATCGACGCCGAGGAAGTCCCCGCGCTGACCCGGCTGATCCAGGAGATCGGCCCCAAGCTGGTGGTCAACCTCGCGCTGCCGTATCAGGACCTGCCGATCATGGACGCCTGCCTCGCCGCCGGTGTCCACTATCTCGATACCGCAAACTACGAGCCCAAGGATCAGGCCAAGTTCGAGTATTCATGGCAATGGGCCTACCAAGAGCGGTTCAAGGAGGCGGGCCTGATGGCGCTGCTCGGTTCGGGCTTCGATCCCGGGGTCACCAGCGTCTTCGCGATGTGGCTCAAGAAGCACAAGCTCATGACCATCCGCCAGCTCGATATCCTCGATTGCAACGGCGGCGATCACGGGCAGGCTTTTGCGACCAATTTCAACCCCGAAATCAACATCCGCGAAGTCACCGCCCCGGCGCGGCATTGGGAAAACGGGCAGTTTGTCGAAAGCCCGGCGATGGGCAAGAAGGTGGCCTTCGAGTTCGAAGCGGTCGGCCCCAAGACCATGTACATGATGTACCACGAGGAGCTGGAAAGCCTCGCGAAGTTCATCCCCGAGCTGGAACGCGCGCGGTTCTGGATGACTTTCGGCGATGCCTATATCACCCACCTGACCGTGCTGCAGAACGTCGGCATGACCCGGATCGACCCGGTGCTGTATCAGGGGCGCGAGATCGTCCCGCTGCAATTCCTCGCCGCGGTACTGCCCAAGCCCGAAACGCTGGGGGCCACGACCAAAGGCAAGACCAATATCGGCGATATCGCCACCGGTGAGGCGCTCGATGGGTCGGGGACCAAGACCTTCTACATCTCCCAGATCTGCGACCACGAAGAAGCCTTTGCCGAGACCGGCAACCAGGCGATCAGCTACACCACCGGCGTCCCCGCCATGATCGGCGCGGCCCTGGTGATGACCGGCGCCTGGGCGGGTGAGGGCGTGTTCAACATGGAACAGCTCGACCCCGATCCGTTTATGGACCTGATGATGACACAGGGCTTGCCGTGGCAAGTCAAGGAGCTGCCCGCGCCGGTGGAGTTCTAAATGAATGTTAGAGTGGTTAGCCCCGCTGAGTACGATCGCCACGAAGGAGAAGTTTTGTTCGTTGCGTCAGTAGACGGTCAATCGATAAGCGTGACCAGCACACTATCTGCACTCGGCATTGTACGTGAGGCGCTGGGTATCGATTCGACTGATCCTTTGGTAATATATGCCGCCGGAGGGAAACTTCTAGAAGTCGTCGTCGCGGACATAATCAGAGCTTCCGGTGAGAAGCAGCTCACCTACTTCATGACTCATCGTGACGTTTTGCGTGTTACGGGAGCGCTGAATGGGTTGCCACACGTTCCGAAGTCATGGCGGCCGACTTAGCGCTCAAGTTTGACTAGGTGAAGGTTAGTAGCGGGTATGGAAACCAAGGCCGGCGATCCGGGCGCATTCGCCCACTTCGACCTTTCGCGGGTCGATAGCCCCGCATTTGTGGTGGACGCGGCGAAGCTGCGGGCGAACCTGTCGGTGCTCGCCGATGTCCGCGACCGGGCGGGGATCAAGATGCTTGCCGCGCTCAAGGCGTTCTCGATGTGGTCGACTGCGCCGATCATCGGCGAATACCTCGACGGGGTCTGCACTTCGGGGCTGTGGGAAGCACGGCTGGCGGGGGAGTTCTACGACGGCGAAATCACCACCTATTGCGCCGCCTACAAGCCCGAAGACCTCGACGAGATCTTGCGGCTGTCGGACCATGTGATTTTCAATTCACCGCAACAAATCGTGCGGTGCAGCGCGATCATTGCGGCGGCGCGCGATCGGGGGGAAATCTTTGACATTGGCCTCAGGATCAATCCGCTGCACCCGACCGGGGAAGTGCCCAAGTACGATCCGTGCGCCGCGCATTCACGGCTCGGCTTCCCGATCGACCAGCTGGAAGAGGACCATTTCGAGCTGATCGATGGCCTGCATATGCACACACTGTGCGAGCAGGACTTCGAGCCGCTGCGCGAGACCTGGGACGTCGCCTTCGATTACCTCGAACCGTTTTTCGGCCGGTTCGACTGGATCAATCTGGGCGGCGGGCACCACATCACCCGCGCCGATTACCAGCGCGACGAGCTGGTCCAGTTCCTGCTCGACCTCAAGGACGATACCGGCGCGGAGGTCTACCTCGAGCCGGGCGAAGCGGTGGCGCTCGATGCGGGGATCCTGGTCGGCACGCTGCTCGATCTGGGTGACAACGGGATGCCGGTCGGCATCACCGATATCTCGGCGACCTGCCACATGCCCGACGTGATCGAGGCGCCTTACCGCCCCGCGATGCTCGGCGAATTGCCGCACGACGAACAAGCGGTGGATGAGGGGCAGGGCGGCGCAGTCCGGCTCGGCGGCCCATCCTGCCTCGCCGGGGACGTGATCGGGGATTACCGCTTCGCCTCTGGTCCGCGTGTGGGCCAGCGTTTCGCGTTCCTCGATCAGGCGCACTATTCGATGGTCAAGACCACCACCTTCAACGGCGTGCCGCTGCCCTCGATCTGGCTGTGGGATTCGGACACCGACAGCCTCGAATGCATCAAACGGTTCGGCTACGAGGACTTCCGCGACCGGCTGAGTTGACCGCTTGCTATGCCACCCGCCGTGGCTTAGCTTCGACGATCAACTGCCGATGGGGGGATCCATGAAAGCTTTCACTTCGATGCTCGCGGTCACGATCGCGCTTTCGTCGATCGGCAGCGCGCAGGCGCAGTCCAACATGCAACCGCAAGCGGCAGCGCGTGCCCCGACAACGATCGTCAAGAAGGTCTCCGAAGCGGATCTGCGCGCACTCGTGCTGGCCGAAGGCCACACGGTCGATGCGATGCATCCGTTCGACCAGCCCAGTGTCCGCGGCAAGACCAAGGACGGGCTGCTGTTTGTTCTGCTAGGCACGGCTTGCGATGTGCAGGGCGTGCCGGGCTGTCAGGGCATCATGATGCAGGTGCGCTATGATTCGGACGCCACCGTCACCAGCGAGGGGGTCAACAAGGCCAATCTGAACGAAGCAGCGCTCAGCACGTGGTGGGACAAGCCGGGCAAAACGGTCGGCTTCACCCGCTACGTCGTGCTTGACGACGGGGTCACGTGGATGAACATCCGGCAAAACTTGCGTGTGTTGATCGCGATCGAGGCCAAGACCTACGAACACGTCTTCTCAGAGAAATAGTGAAAAGCTGACGGCGAATTGAAAATCATGAGTGACGAACCAGTAATCCTCGACGCGCACACCAGCGACCCGGTCCTGATGGGCTGGCAGCAGGGCTTGCCCCCGGCGCCTGGCAAGACGATCCACTGGGCCGATGCCGGGCATATGCGGTTCCCCTCGCACCGCTACGCCTTCTCCAACATGCGCCAGTTTCTGCCGACCGCGCGCGTTTCGCGCGGGGCGGGGCCAGTGTGGGAGCTGCCGGTGGCGCTGCGCGATGATCTGGACGCGGTGCCGTTTCAGACGCTCAACGATGGCCGTCCGCTGACTTGGGAGCAGTCGCTCGCTGAGAACTTCACCGATGCCATCGTGGTGCTGCACAAGGGCGCGATCGTCTATGAACGGTACCTCGGGGTCACCCGGCCGGACAGCGCCCACATCGCCTTCTCGATCACCAAAAGTTACGTCGGCACGCTGGCCGAAATGCTGATTGCCGAGGGCAAGCTGGATCCCTGCGCCCCGGTCGCCGCACTGATCCCCGAGCTGACCGCAAGCGGGTTTGCCGACGCGACCTTGCGCCAGGTGCTCGACATGACCACCGCGCTCGATTTCTCCGAGGAATATACCGATCCCAATTCGGGCATCGGCGCATTCTCGATGGCGCTCGGGCTGACCCCGCGCCCGCCCGGCTATACCGGCCAGACCGATGTGTTCAGCTATCTGCCGACGATCGCCAAGGCGGGCAATCACGGCGAGCGCTTCACGTACCGCACCTGCAACACCGAAGTGCTCGGCTGGATCGTGGCGCGCGCCGCCAGCCAGCGGCTCGACCAGTTGTTGTCGGAGCGAATCTGGGCGCCGCTCGGGATGGAGCAGGATGCCGATTTCCTGACCGATTCGACCGGGATGCCGTTCGCCGGGGGCGGGCTCAATCCGGTGCTGCGCGATATGGCGCGGTTTGGTGAGGCGATGCGCTGCGACGGGCACGGCAACGGCGGCCAGGCGATCGCCCGCGAAGTGGTCGCCGGGATCAAGGCCGGGGGCAGCAAGGCCGAGTTTGCACCGGCCGGTTATAGCTATCTGTCCGAGGGTTCTTATCGCAGCCAGTGGTGGGCAATGCCCGGAAATCATGGTGCTTTCTCTGCAAGAGGCATCCACGGCCAAGCGATCTACGTGGACCCCGTGGCAGAGGTAACAATCGCCCGGTTCGGTTCGCACCCGATCGCCGCCAACACGCTGATCGATGCCGCCACGCTGCCCGCCTTCCGTGCCATCTCGGACCACCTTATGCAGGGGTGAGATTCGCCGCAAAACCTGCGCATTTTCACTTGCAGTTCACCTGCATCAATTTATAGCGACCCCCCGCAGCCCCATGGGGACTTCCAAACCGCAAGGCTGCTTTCGCAATGTGTTGTTTTGGCCGCAAGGCCTATTGGGGGTC
>JANYGC010000038.1 GCA_025359425.1 Sphingomonadaceae bacterium | reverse complement strand
TTTTTGATATTGACGGTCATGGACTTCCCCTTGGGGTTTGTTCTGGCGGGAACGGCCGTGGTTTCGGTTCAGCGAAACCGGCGGCCGATCCGATTTGCGGCGGGCTAATCCGCCGCGAACGGGTGATCAGACGCGGCGGCGTTTCGAAGGCCGGACCCCGTTGTGCGGGATCGGGGTGACGTCGCGGATCGAGGTGATCGTGAAGCCGACTGCGGCGAGTGCCCGCAGCGCGCTTTCGCGGCCCGAACCGGGGCCCTTCACTTCGACTTCGAGCGTGCGGACGCCGTGTTCGGCGGCCTTTTTGCCAGCGTCATCAGCGGCAACCTGCGCCGCATAGGGCGTGGACTTGCGGCTGCCCTTGAACCCCATCGTACCGGCGCTGGACCAGCTGATCGCATTGCCCTGCGCATCGGTGATGGTGATCATGGTATTGTTGAAGCTGGCATTCACATGCGCGATGCCGCTCGAGATATTCTTCCGCTCCCGCTTCTTGATGCGCTGGGGTTCGCGTGCCATGGTATCTATCCTGTCAAATAAGCAAAGGGACGGCGGTGGACCTGACGGGCCGTGGGGCCCGCTCGTCCTGAGCCTGTCGAAGGATTACTTCTTCTTGCCGGCGATCGGCTTGGCCTTGCCCTTGCGGGTGCGGGCATTGGTGTGCGTGCGCTGACCGCGGACCGGCAGGCCCTTGCGGTGACGCAGGCCGCGATAGCACGCCAGATCCATCAATCGCTTGATGTTCATCGACGTGTCACGCCGCAGATCGCCTTCGACCATATGCTCGGCATCGATCGTTTCGCGGATGTGCAGGACTTCCTGATCGGACAGGTCAGCAACGCGCCGAGCGGGATCGATCCCCACCTTGGCGGCAATCTGCCTGGCCTTGAATGCACCGATACCGTGAATGTAAGTCAGCGCGATAACCACGCGCTTGTTGGTGGGGATGTTTACCCCGGCAATACGAGCCACTTATTTCTCCATGCTCCACAGGTAGTTACGGTTTCCCGCAGCCCCCTATCTCAACGCCTCAACTGCGAAAAACGGCAAAAAGCCCAGCGGGCGAGCACTACGGCCTACGCCTTCCGGACTGACCCCGAAATTCGGTTGAGCGGCGCGCTTAGGGCGATTCGTGAGGCATGTCAACGCCCTGCCGAACGCACGGCAGGCACGCGCACGGGAACGGTCCGGAAGCGTTACTGGTCAGCCGGCAATCTACTCCAGCCACCCGAAATTTCAAAGGCCGCCTGGCGCGATCTCGCCTCAGCCCGGCGCAGCCGGCTGCGGTGGCGGGGCGGCGGTGAGAACTGCCGCGAGGCTGGCGAGTTGCTGCCCGAGCATGCCATCAACTGCGGGTGCGATCTCCTCGCCCTTCATCCGCATATAGCCGCCGACCACGTACTCCAGCTCGATCCGCGTGCCGGTTTCCGTCTTGACCAGAGTGATGGTCATGGTGCCGTTGAGCGCCTCACCCTGCAGTGGTCCGAGTGATCCGCGCATCCGCAACAACCCGCGCTGCGGATCGGCGAACAAGACGTGCATATGCTCGACACTGCCAATCCGCTGTCCGGCGGGCGCATCGGCGGGTTTGGGCAGTTTCTCGCAGAAGCAGCCGCCGGCCTGCGCATCAAGGTAGAGGTTGGTGGCGTCGTGCGACCAGGTGTGGTCGCTCGACCACCATTTGGCCGGAGCAATCAGCATGCGCCAGGTATCGACTGGTGAAGCGGCGGCATCGGCCGAAAGCTTGACCACAAACCCGGCTTCAGACTGGGCAACGACTTGGGCGTGGCCAGGCCCGGCGGGGATGACCAGCGCGGCCAACAGAACTGCGGCGAACAAAGTGCTTTCGCGGATCACGCACAATTCCCAACGCACCCTCGGCAGGTGCAGCCCGCCGCCGGATCGATCAGGAAGCAATAATGCGCTCGATCGCCGCTGTCACATGTTCGATGTCGGCCATGCCATCGACGCGGGAAACAATTCCGCGCGCACCATAGATCGGCAGGATCGGTGCGGTTTTGGCGCGGTATTCGCTCATACGGGTGCGCACGGTGTCTTCGTTGTCGTCGGGGCGGCGCTTGAATTCGTGTCCGCCGCACTTGTCACAAGTGCCGGCGACCTTGGGCTGCTCGTACTTGTCGTGATAACCTTTGCCGCAGGTCGCGCAGGTGTAGCGCCCGCAGATGCGCTCGACCAATGCGTCTTCATCCACTTCGAGCTCGATTACATGGCCCAGAGTGCGCTCACGATCAGCAAGGATGCGGTCAAGCGATGCGGCCTGTGCAGCAGTGCGCGGGTAACCGTCAAAGATTGCGCCCTGTCCCGTTGCCAGCGCATCGAGTTCTTCGCCGATCAGCGCCGAGACGATCTCGTCCGAAACCAGTTCGCCGCGATCCATCACTGCCTTCGCAGCTAGGCCGACCGGCGTTCCGGCTTTGACCGCAGCGCGCAGCATGTCACCGGTCGAAAGCTGGCGCATGCCATGCGCATCGACCAAGCGCTGGGCTTGGGTGCCCTTGCCCGCGCCCGGCGGTCCTAACAGGATGATATCCACTTCCACTCCCCCGGGCAGAACTCTAGCGCATGCGGCCCTTGAGCTTGGCCTTCTTGATCAGGTCGCCGTACTGGTGTGCCAGCAGGTGCGACTGGATTTGCGTGATCGTATCGACCGTGACGTTGACCACGATCAGCCAGCTGGTGCCGCCGGCAAAAAAGAACCGCAGCCCTGTTTGCTCCATCACGATTTCCGGAACGATGCACACGGTGGTGATGTACAGCGCGCCAATTACGGTAATGCGAGTCAGCACGTAATCGAGATAGGTTGCGGTGTTTTTGCCCGGGCGGATGCCGGGGATGAACCCACCGTTGCGCTTGAGGTTCTCCGAAGTTTCTTCCGGATTGAACACCACCGCAGTGTAGAAAAAGCTGAAGAAGATGATCAAGGCGGCATAGAGGATCATGTAGACCGGCTTGCCGTGGCCGAGGTACTGGTTGAGCCCGATGATGAAGGCACCGACCTTTGAATCCGCGGTCATCGAGCTGCTGGCAAACTGGCTGATGGTCAGCGGCAGAAGCAACAGCGAACTCGCGAAGATCGGCGGGATCACACCCGCAGTGTTGATTTTGAGCGGCAGATGGCTGCGATCCGCCTGCATCATGCCGTTCTGGCTGGCGCGTTTGGGATACTGGATCAGCAGTCGCCGGGTGGCGCGCTCCATGAAGCAGATCCCCAGGACCATCGCTACGACCATGCCAATCATGATCGCTACAGTGAAGCCGCCAATTGCACCGGTGCCATACTGCGTGAACATGTTGCCGAAGAACATCGGCATCTGCGCGACGATCCCGGCCATGATGATCAGAGAAGTACCGTTGCCGATCCCGCGGCTGGTGATCTGTTCACCCAACCACAGCAGGAACATCGTGCCGCCGACCAACGAGATCAGCCCGGCGCCGTAGAACAGCAGGCCCGGATCGATCGCAAAACCCTGGACATCGGCGTTACGAAGTGCGGCATATCCTTGCAGCAGGCTGAGGAACACCGCGCCATAGCGGCTGTACTGGTTGAGTTTGCGGCGACCGCTTTCGCCTTCCTTCTTTAGGCTAGCGAGCGATGGATGCAGCGATGCGGCGAGCTGCACCACGATCGAGGCGGTGATGTAGGGCATGACGCCAAGCGAGATGAGGCTGTAATTGGCCAGCGCCCCGCCCGAGAACATGTTGAAGAAATCGAGGATCCCGCCCGAATTGCGTTCCATGAACGCTTTGAGCGCGATCGGGTTGATCCCGGGCAGCGGGACAAAACTCAAAAAGCGGAAGATAATCAGCGCACCGATGGTGAACCAGATCCGCTTCTTCAGTTCGGTCGCTTTGGAAAAATTGGCGAGGCTGAGATTGCTCGCGATGTTGTCCGCGCGTGATGCCATCGGAATAATTTGCCTTGCTGTCGGTCCGCCCTGGACCGCTCGTTACGCCCATATAGGCACGAAGCGGCGAAGTCGAACCCCCTTGAGCACACATTCCCCGTCCGGGCTGAAGCCGGGACGGGGATGTACACAAAAGCGTTACTTTGCGGTTTTGGTGGCGACCTTGGCGGCCTTGGCAGTCTTGTTGACTTCGCGGCGCGCAGTCTTCTTTTCGTGCTCGGTGGCGACGACTTCGGGCAGTTCGACCGAACCGCCGACCTTTTCGACCGCAGCCTTAGCACCTGCCGAAACGCCATGGACGAGGAACTTGACCTTGGCGGTCAGTTCACCCTTGCCGAGCAGGCGCACGCCGTCTTTGCCGCCGCGGGCGAGACCAGCGGCCTTGAGCGCGGCGTGATCGATCACGGCCTTGGCGTCGAGCTTGCCGTTGTCGATCGCCTGCTGGATCAGGCCCAGATTCACCTCGGCGAAATCCTTGGCAAACTTGTTGTTGAAGCCGCGCTTCGGGATCCGCATGTGGAGCGGCATCTGGCCGCCTTCAAACCCGTTGATGCTGACGCCCGAACGTGCCTTGGCACCCTTCTGGCCGCGCCCGGCGGTCTTGCCCTTGCCCGAGCCGATGCCGCGTCCGACGCGCATGCGGGACTTGCGGGCACCCTGGTTGTCACGAATATCGGTAAGTTTCATGTGTTGCACTCGCTTTCGCTTTTAGTCGCGCTGATGGAGGCGCGCCCTTAAGCGATAGCGTCGCGCTTGTCACCCCCTGCCAGCATCGCAATCGCATCGGTTGCCGGAGCGCCGGTTTCAGCCGCAGGATTCCCGATCCGGCGCGAAGAAACCCAATTATGTCGTCTCCTGTTAATCGGCGCGTCGATCCAGCGCCAGGTAGCGTACGACATTGTGCCGACAACCGTCATCAAGGCGGTCGCTACCGCGATATGGATCTTGACGCCGCCCCAAGCATAATGACGGAACACAAGAATCGCCGGCCAGTGCAGCAGATATATAATAAAAGAATGATCACCAAGCGCAGAGTCTGTGCGGTCACCGACCTGCTCCGCAGTCGTCAGCGCGGTCGGCAACAATAACGCGGCGAGCAGAATGTTGAACGCCTGCCAGTCTTCGCCATTGGCGTTCAACATAGCCTGCCGCCAGGGCGATAGCAGCACCGCGATCGTCAGGATAATCGCCAAGCGGAGACCAATTGTGGCAGCGCGCGGCGAAGGCCGCCATTCGTGCTGAGCTGCCGCCATCCCGATGACGAAGAACAACAGGAAACTGGTGAGCAGAACGCCCGGCATAAACGCCAGCCCGAAGGCAAAAGCCATGTAACCAAACAACAGCGTCAAAATCCACGAGATGCGCTGCACAACTATCGCCAGCATCGGCGCAACGAGGTAGAACTGCATTTCGATATCGAGCGACCACGCCGGTCCAACCGGACGCACAGGCATTCCCCCATAGCCGACAAAAAAGAGCCCGGAGACGGCCTGGCGCAGCGGCTGCGACAGCACCCCTGACAGCGATTGATCGCCTAGCGCAACCATCACTGCGAATGTCACCGCAGTCGCAACCATCATCACCCGCGCAAGTCGCCACCATCGGCTGACTACGAAAGTCAGCCAAGAATGCCGGGTCTTGGAATAGCGCCCAAACCACACGCGGTGGATCCAGAATCCACTAAGTGCGAAGAATACCAGCACCGGTGCCTTGCCGAATTCAAACCTGGAAAAATGATGAAGTACCACCACCAGGGCCAGCCACAGGCGAAATACGCCGGGGTCGTTTGGCCGCAGAATTCTCAACCCAATGCCGCCGATTGCAGCGACAGCGACTTCGGCGGCGACAACTTTATACCCCATACTCGCGGAGTAAATAACTCCCCTTAACATCAGGTAACGTCACCAGCCCGACCGTCAAATTTTTCGGAACCAGCCGGCTGACATGCCGACAAAAGCAAGAAGCCGGACCTCGCGATCCGGCTTCTTGTGCTTGCTGATGTGACCGCCGGAGGATCGCAGAACAGACCGGATCGCCTCATTACCGGCAGGCGGACAAACTACCCCGCCGCGGCGGCAGGGCGGGTCGTATCATCAATCGACCACAGCCACCATGTGCGGCAGCTTGGCAATCGCGCCGCGTACTTCGGCGGTGTCCTGTAGTTCGACTACCCGGTTCATCTTGCCCAGGCCCAGACCGATAAGGATCGCCTTCTGGCTGGCAGGACGGCGGATCGGCGAACCGATCTGCTTGATCTTAATGGTCTTCTTGGCTTCTTTCGCCATGACTGCTTACTCCGTGATGGCGTCAGCGGCGGCCTCGGCCTCCGCAACGCTTGCGCCGCCGCGACCCAGCAGGTCAGCGACTTTTTTGCCCCGGCGCTGCGCCACAGACTTCGGCGAAGTCTGGTCGGTCAGTGCATCGAACGTGGCGCGGATCATGTTGTAGGGGTTCGACGAGCCGACCGACTTGGTCACCACGTCGGCCACACCCAGGCTTTCAAAGACAGCGCGCATCGGGCCGCCGGCGATGATCCCGGTTCCGGCCGGAGCCGTCCGCAGGTTGACCTTGCCAGCCCCAAAACGGCCCTTGCCGTCGTGGTGCAGCGTGCGTCCTTCCTTGAGCGGCACGCGGACCATCGCACGCTTGGCAGCGGCGGTTGCCTTGGTGATCGCTTCGGGAACTTCGCGCGCTTTGCCCTTGCCGAACCCGGCGCGGCCTTTGCCGTCACCGACCACGACCAGTGCTGCAAAGCCGAAGCGCTTGCCGCCCTTGACGGTCTTCGAAACGCGGTTGATGTGGACCAGCTTTTCGATCAGTTCTTCGCCGCCGTCATCGTTGCCGCCGCGACCACGATCGTTGCCGCCGCGTCCGCCACGGTTGCGATCATTGCCGCCACCGGGGCCGCCGCGGCCACGGTTGCCACCGCCACCGCCGCGATTGCCGCCGCTACGAGGCTCGCGAACCTCGACCGGAGCTTCGATGCTTTGCGGATGCTCTGCAGCAATCGGTGTTTCTGCCACTGCATCAGCGTTGTTGGTTTCGTCAGCCATTGTCAGAACTCCAGCCCGCCTTGGCGGGCGGCATCGGCCAGCGCCTTGACGCGGCCATGGAACAGGAAACCGCCGCGATCGAACACGACAGTGCTAACACCGGCCTTGACCGCTGCTTCCGCCAGCGCCTTGCCGACCGAAGCCGCCGCATCGACGTTCGCGCCGACCTTGGTGCCGAGCGAGTTGGCGGCAGCAATGGTCTTGCCGGCCGCATCATCGATGATCTGGGCGTAGATATGACGGCCCGAGCGATGCACCGAAAGCCGCGGACGGCCACCGGCACGCGACTTGAGCGCGGTGCGGACGCGCCGACGACGGCGCTCGAACAGGGACAGCTTGGCCATTACTTCTTCTTCCCTTCCTTGCGGAAGATGTACTCGCCCCGGTACTTGATACCCTTGCCCTTATAAGGCTCGGGCTTGCGCCAGCGGCGGATCTCAGCGGCCACCTGGCCGACCTTCTGCTTGTCGATCCCCGAGATCTCGATTGTAGTGTTATCCGGGGTCTTGATCTCGATGCCATCGGGCACCGAATAATCGACGTCATGGCTGAAGCCGAGCTGCAGTTTAAGGTTCTTGCCCTGCGAATTGGCACGATAACCCACGCCGGTGATTTCCAGTACCTTAGTGTAACCCTCGGTCACTCCGGTCATCAGGTTATCGACCAGCGTACGCTGCATGCCCCAGAACGCGCGCGCTTGCTTGCTGTCATTGGCAGGCATCACCGAGATGCTGTCGCCTTCGACCTTATAGGCGATCTCGTCGCGCAGACCCAGCGTCAGGGTGCCCTTGGGGCCCTTGACCGACAGGATGCCGTTGGCGATCTCAGCGGTGACACCGCTGGGGATCGACACCGGACGTTTACCGATGCGGCTCATCAGAATACCTCCGCCAGCACTTCGCCACCGACGTTCTGCACCCGTGCTTCGGCATCCGAGAGCACGCCGCGCGGCGTCGAGACGATGGTGATGCCAAGCCCGTTGCGGGTTACCGGAAGTTCTTTCGAACCCGAATAGACGCGGCGGCCCGGCTTGGAGACGCGGGCGACATGCTTGATTGCAGGCTCGCCCTCGAAATACTTCAGTTCAATCCGCAGTTGCGGGTGAACGCCGGTGGCGTCCTCCGTATAGCCACGGATATAGCCTTCGCGCTGCAGAACTTCGAGCACGCGGGTGCGCAGCTTCGAAGCCGGCGAAAGGACAGAGTCCTTCTTCGCACGCTGGCCATTGCGGATGCGGGTGAGCATATCACCCAGGGGATCGGTCAGTGCCATGCCTTGATCCTTACCAGCTCGACTTGGTCAGGCCGGGGATAAGGCCCTTGTTGCCTTTGTCCCGCAGCTCGATCCGACAAAGGCCGAACTTGCGATAATAGCCGCGCGGGCGGCCGGTGGTGGCGCAACGATTGCGCACCCGGGTGGGGTTCGCATTGCGCGGAAGCTCGGCCATCTTCAGGCGCGCCATCAAGCGCTCGCCATCGTCGAGCGTCTTGTCGTCGGCCTGGGCCTTGAGCGCGGCAAACTTGCCGGCATACTGCTTCACGAGCTTCTTACGCCGCTCGTTTTTGTTTACGGAACTCAGTTTCGCCATGGACTTAAGCTCTCTTCCTCAGAATATCTTTACGCGGCCTGCTGCTCAGGAGCAGCTTCCAGCGGGAACGGGAAACCGAACAGGCGGAGCAGCTCGCGCGCTTCGTCGTCGGTCTTGGCAGTGGTGGTGACAATGATATCCATGCCGCGCACCTTCTCGATCTGATCGTAGCTGATCTCAGGAAAAATGATCTGTTCCTTGAGACCCATCGCATAATTGCCGCGGCCATCGAAGCTCTTGGGGTTGAGCCCGCGAAAATCGCGGATGCGCGGCATTGCGACGGTGATCAGGCGATCAAGAAATTCGTACAAGCGTTCGCGGCGCAGGGTAACCTTGCAACCGATCGGCATGCCTTCGCGCAGCTTGAACTGAGCGATCGACTTCTTGGCCTTGGTGATGACCGGCTTCTGGCCGGCGATCAGCGCCATTTCTTCGGCGGCCGTGGTGACCTTCTTCTTATCCTGGCTGCCTTCGCCAACGCCCATGTTGAGCGTGATCTTTTCGATCCGGGGCACTTCCATCACGTTGGTGTAGCCGAACTTCTCGGTCATGGCCTTGGCCACTTCCGTGTCGTACTTCGCCTTCATGCGGGGGGTAGTGGAATCAACCATCGATCTTCTCCCCGGACTTGACCGCAACACGCGTCTTGGTGCCGTCCTTGGCAGTTTCAAAGCGCACGCGGGTGGCCTTGCCTGACTTCGGGTCTGCCAGACCCACTTTGCTAATCGCCATCGGTGCTTCGCGCCGGTCAATCCCGCCTTGCGGGTTGGCCTGGCTCGGCTTGCGGTGACGGGCAGCCACGTTCACGCCCTGGACCAGGACCTTGCCGTCTTTCGGCATGACCTGCAGGACAGTGCCGCTGCGGCCCTTGTCCTTGCCCGAACGGACGACGACGCTGTCACCCTTCTTGATCTTCGCGGCACCCATTACAGCACCTCCGGCGCAAGGCTGATGATCTTCATGTAACCCTTGCTGCGCAGTTCGCGGACCACCGGGCCAAAGATGCGCGTGCCGATCGGCTCGGCGTTCTTGTTGATCAGCACGGCAGCATTGCTGTCGAAGCGGATCACGCTGCCATCGGCGCGGCGCACTTCCTTGCGGGTGCGCACAATCACGGCGCGGTGAACGTCACCCTTCTTCACGCGGGTGCGCGGCTGAGCTTCCTTGACCGACACCACGATGATGTCGCCCACGCCAGCCACCCGGCGCTTCGATCCGCCCAGCACCTTGATGCACTGGACGCGCTTGGCGCCGCTGTTGTCAGCGACCTCAAGCTGGGATTGCATCTGGATCATTGATCCGGTTCCTTCTCACTGGCTTGCCGAAACCCGTCCGGCAGTTCCAAACTACTGTTAAACGTCGGCTTCGACCGCGGTGCCCTTGCTGGCGGTGACGCGTTCGATCACCTTCCAGGTCTTGAGCTTCGAGAGCGGGCGGGTCTCTTCGATCCGCACGGTCTCACCGGTCTTGAACGCGTTGTCTTCGTCGTGGGCGTGATACTTCTTCGAACGGCGGATGATCTTCCCGTAGAGCGGGTGCTTCACCTTGCGTTCGACCTTCACGACCACGGTCTTGTCGGTCTTGTCGGAAACCACGGTCCCGATCAGGATACGCTTGGGCATCGTGGGCTCCTTACTT
>JANYGC010000026.1 GCA_025359425.1 Sphingomonadaceae bacterium | reverse complement strand
AGTTAGCCCTGAAGAAATTGAGCAACGGACATTGGACGCTGAACGCCGACTGAATAAGGCTGAAGCGGAGCTACTTGATCTCGGTGCAAAAAGGAAAAGTAACCGAGAAGCCGACCAACGATTTTGGCTTCGCAATATCGTGATTGCGATCGTGATTGTTATCATCCTTGGCATGGGAAGCTTACTCTGGCACGTTGCACATTGGCTGCCGGACGATCCAAAATCCATGGGTGCAGTAATAGCACTTCACATTGCGCCAATTGTTTCGATAACGACGCTATCAATTGCTCTTTTGGTTGCAGCGTTCCGGGGTTTCAAGGACGGCGATGAAAAAGCAGGCACGGCAATTGTGACCGAAGGCGCGCGGGCAACTGGCTTTATGAACTAGGCAAACGGATTCCTCCTCTACCCATGCTTCTTCTCCCTGGTCGAGCTGACCATGCCCGGTGCCACAAACCCGATCGGGGTCAGGTTGACCTCGTTGACCCGCTGCTTGAGTTCGCCTTTGATCTTGGCGTATTCGGCCTCCATCTCGGGCGTCACTGTCGCGCGCGAATCCTTGAGCGCGTCGGCGAAATCTTCGGCGGTGACCTTTTTGGCGCCCGCGCCGTGCTTGCGGATCGCGGTCAGCCCGGCGCGGCGCACCACATCTTCAAGGTCCGCGCCGGTGAAGCGTTCGGTCTGGCGGGCGATATCCTTCAGATCGACATCCTTGGCCATCGGCATCTTTTTGGTGTGGATGCCCAGGATATGCTCGCGGCCCGCAGCATCGGGCGTGCCGACATAGATCAGCTCATCGAGCCGGCCCGGGCGCAGCAATGCCGGATCGACCAGGGTCGGGCGGTTGGTTGCGCCGACCAGCACCACGCTGGCCAGTTCCTCCATCCCGTCCATTTCGGCCAGGATCGTGTTGACCACCCGCGAAGTGACCCCCGGCTCGTTGCCGCTGGAACCGCGCGCCGGGACCAGACTGTCGATCTCGTCGATAAAGATCACGCAGGGAGCCACCTGACGCGCGCGCTGGAACAAGCGGCTGATCTGCTGTTCGCTCTCACCGTACCATTTGGACAGCAGGTCGGAGCTTTTGATCGAAATGAAATTGGCTTCGCTCTCCTTGGCCACCGCCTTGGCGAGCAGGGTCTTGCCCGTCCCCGGCGGACCATAAAGGAGGAAGCCCTTGGCCGGGCGGATGCCGAGCCGCCGGAACGCCTCGGGGTTCTTGAGCGGCAGTTCGATGCCTTCCTTGAGCTGGAGCTGCGCCTCGTCGGCCCCGCCGATGTCGGCCCAGCCGATGTTGGGCACCTCGACCATCACCTCGCGCATGGCGGATGGCTGGACCCGGCGCAGCGCGTTGAGGAAATCCTCGCGGGTTACGGTGAGATTGTCCAGCACCTCGGGCGGGATCGTCTGGGCTTCGAGATCGAGCTGCGGCATGATCCGCCGCACCGCATCCATCGCCGCCTCGCGGGCGAGCGCGCCGATATCCGCGCCGACGAAGCCGTGGGTGGTGCGCGCCAGTTCATCCAGCTCGACATCTGCGGCGAGCGGCATACCGCGGGTGTGAATGCCGAGGATTTCGCGGCGACCTTTAGCGTCAGGCACGCCAACCACGATCTCGCGGTCGAACCGGCCCGGGCGGCGCAAAGCCTCGTCGATCGCATCGGGGCGATTGGTGGCGGCGATGACCACCAAATTGGTGCTGGTGCCAAGCCCGTCCATCAGCGTCAGCAGCTGCGCAACCAGCCGCTTTTCCGCTTCGCCCGGGGTGTTCGCGCGTTTGGGTGCGATCGAATCGATCTCGTCGATGAACACGATCGAGGGCGCGGCCTTGGCGGCTTCCTCGAACACTTCGCGCAGGCGGCGCTCGCTCTCGCCATAGGCGCTGCCCATGATTTCTGGGCCGTTGATGGTGAAGAAGCTGGCTTCGCTTTCATTGGCGACCGCGCGCGCCAGCCGGGTCTTGCCGGTGCCCGGCGGCCCGTGCAGCAGCACCCCTTTGGGCGGATCGACCCCCAACCGGATGAACAGTTCGGGATAACGCAGCGGCAGCTCGACCATTTCGCGCAGTTGCTGGATCGTATCGCCCATCCCTCCGACATCGTCGTAGTTGACATCGCCGCGCGAGCCGCGCGCCTCCTCGAACTCTTCGCGCAGCTCAACCTCGGTGTTTTCGTCGATGTGGACGATCCCCTTGGGCACAGTCGCGACCACGGTCAGGCGGATCTGGGTGAGCGCAAAGGCCGGGGCGTTGAACATCCGCGCCACTTCGGGCGGCATGTCGCGAACCTGCTGCTGGCCGGTGGTGGCGACCAGATCTCCGGCGACCAGCGGCCGCCCGAAGAAGTTGCGCTTGAGCGCCTGGCCCGGGCCCTGAAGGCGCATTTCGCGCTGCGCCGGGGCGAACACCACGCGGCTGGCCGGGCGGCTCTCGGCCTTGCTGATCTGGACATGATCGCCCGAGCCGACCTCGGCATTGGCGCGCTGCAGCCCGTCGAGCCGGATCACGTCGAGCCCTTCGTCTTCGGGATAGGCCAGCATGACCCGCGCGGCGGTGGGCCGCTTGCCCACGATCGCGATGACATCGCCCTCGGTCACGCCCAGTTCGGACAGTGTGCCCTTGGGCAGGCGGGCAAACCCGTTGCCGCTTTCTTCCTGCCGCGCCGCAGCGACCTGAAGCTTGACTGTCTTTTCCTGCACTTCGGCCATTGCGCCACTGGTCCTTGCCGCTCGGGGTGAAGCGCCAAGCTAGGAACTGGGTGTGCCAATTGCAAATCCGCTCGCGGCGCACCTGCGCGCTGTCGCGCTGAATGAGGACAAAAAAAGGCCGGGTCATTGCTGACCCCGGCCTTGGGAAGTTTTGGGAGAGGATGCCTGAAAAGGCACGATCTAAATGTCACTGGCCTGCTTATTGTGCAAGTGCGAAAAGCTCATTTAATGTTGCAATATTTGCAACTAGCGTTGAACAATGCTCAAGGACGGCGGAATTTCAGGATAAATCGGTCGGTCTTGCCGCGCACGGCAGGGTCAAATACCAGCTGGGTATGGTCATCTTCGCTGCGGCGCAGCAAGTTGCTCTCCGCTTCGAAGACGAATCCGGCAGCCGTCATATCGGCCTTGACCCGCTCAGGATCGATCCGGTGGAGACGGTCAGCCACTTCGCGCGGATCGCCGCCGACAGAGCCCGCATGATCGATGATCACCACCTGGCCGCCCGGTTTCACTGCGGTAAACCACGCGGCCAGCACCGTGGGCACTTCGACCCGCGGGAAATGATACTTCTCCGATTCCCAGTAGAGATCGTGATAGTTGAGGTGGGTGAAAATGACGTCGAGCGAGCGCGGCGCGAACTGCATCTGCGGAATTTCGGCAACCATCACGTGGAGCTGCGGGACTTTGCCGGCCAGCGGCTCCCACGCTTTGGGATTGTGTTCGCCCGGCGGGTTGGCGGCAAACACCTTGCCCTTGGGCCCGACCGCGCGGGCCAGCAGCAGCGAATAGTAGCCGTTGCCCGCCATGAAATCGAGCACGGTCTGCCCCGGCTTGACCCCGGCGAAGGCGAGCACCTGCGCGGGCAAGCGCCCCTCATCCAGTTTGCGCATGTCGGCGCTGCGCAGCGGATCGGCCAGCCAGGCGGCGGAGGGCAGCGGCTTGGCCGCGGTGACGGCGGGTCTGGCCAGCAGCGGCGAGCCAAGCATGGCGGCACCCAGCAAAGCGAGCGGGATCAGGCGGCGGTTCATGGCAAATCTCCCCAGTTTTGAACGATCAATGGGCCAAAAGCAGCGCCGGACCGTCCGCGAGGCCAAGAAAATAGCGGGTCACCCCGCCAAACACGAATTCGCGCAGGCGGGTGTGGCTGTAGGCACCCATCACCAATAGCGATGCGCCCAGCCGCGCGACTTCGGCTGCGATCGTTTCCTCGACCGAATTCCCCTTGGGCAGTTCGGTCAATTCGGCCTTGATACCGTGAGCAGCCAGATAGCGCAGCGGATCGGTCGCGGGAAATTCGCCGCTGGCTGCGTCACCCACAGTCAAGACGCGCACTTCGCGGCAAGTCGCCAGCAACGCCGACGCGCCGCGCAAGGCGCGCGCGCATTGCAGGCCACCATCCCAGGCGACGCAGGCCGTGTTCACCGGCATCGCGAGCGGCGCGCTGCCCAGCACCAGCACCGGACAGTCCGCTTCGATCGCCAGATCACCGGCATAGCCGCAATCGCGCGAGATCACGATCAGGTCGGCCAGCTTGGCCGCGGCCAGCATCGCATCGAGCGGAGGCCCTTCCATTTTGCAGACATCGAACGGTACGTCGTCCTGCGCCAGGCGCCCCTCGAGCGCCCGGCCCAAAGCGTCATCTTCCGCGATTGCCGCTTCCAATGCTTCGCGCGCCACGTAAGTGCCGCCGTATGGATTGGTCGTCACGTAAGGTTCGAGCGGTGTGTCGATCAGCAGCGTCACGTGCCCGCTGCTCGCCCGGGCAATCGCCATCGCGGTGTCGAGTCGGGCGGAATTTTGCCGGTCATGGCCAGCCTGCACGAGGATCGAACGCATAATTGCAGCTCCTTCCTAGTCGAACCTACGCGCTCTCCATTGTGTAATCCATGATTCAGATCAATTAAGTCCTGGCCCCAGCCACCTTGCACCGCGCCGTCCGATACGCCACTGCCCGCGCGTGACTTCCTGAGCAGGAGTGAGATGTGAGCTTGAGCCCTTTTGCCGCAGTGATCTTCGATTTCGGCGGAGTGATCACCGCCTCGCCGTTCGAGGCGTTCAACCGGCTTGAGGATGAGCGCGGGCTGCCGCAGGATTTCATCCGCTCGGTCAACGCCGCCAACCCGCACGACAACGCCTGGGCCAAATTCGAGCGCGCCGAGATCGATGCGCGGACCTTCGATGCGCTGTTCGAGGCCGAGGCCGAGGCGTTGGGGCATCAACTCGAGGGCCGCGCAGTGCTTGGCGTTTTGTCGGGCAGCATCCGTCCGGCGATGGTTCGCGCGCTCGATCAACTCGCAAGTGCTGGCTACCGGCTCGCCTGCATCACCAACAATGTTCCCAGCGGCCACGGCGCGGGCATGGCGCGCAGCGGCGATACCAAGGATGCCTATGAGCAGGTCTTCGCCCGGTTCGAAGCAGTGATCGAAAGCTCCAAGGCCGGGGTGCGCAAACCCGATCCCAGGATTTACCAGATGATGTGCGCGCAGCTGGGCTGACCCCGGCGCAATGTGTCTATCTCGATGATCTGGGAATTAATTGCAAACCTGCGGCCGCGCTGGGCATGGCGGCAATCAAGGTGACCAGCGGCGAGCAGGCGCTGGCGGATTTGTCGGCCTTGCTGGGCATGGAACTCGGCTGAGCTGCTGCTTGCATTTGGTGCAAGTCTGGCCGCAAATTGTGCAATTGCAGAACGCGCCGGGTTTCCCTAGCGCGGCTCGACCTGTTCAACCGGAGAACCCATGGCTCAGAAGCTTTATCCATCTGCCCAGGCCGCGCTTGACGGCGTCTTGAAGGACGGCCTGTTGATCGCTTGCGGCGGGTTTGGGCTGTGCGGCATTCCCGAACGCCTGCTCGATGCGGTGCGCGATAGCGGGGTGACCGGGCTGACCTTCGCCAGCAACAATGCCGGGATCGACAACGAAGGCATCGGCAAGCTGCTGCGCACCAGGCAGGTCAAAAAGATGATCAGCTCCTACGTGGGTGAGAACAAGGAATTCGAGCGCCAGTACCTGTCGGGTGAGCTTGAGGTCGAGTTCAGCCCGCAAGGCACGCTCGCCGAGCGGATGCGCGCGGGGGGCGCGGGCATTCCAGGGTTCTACACCAAGACCGGGGTCGGCACGCTGGTGGCCGAGGGCAAGGAAGTGAAAGCGTTTGGCGGTGAGGACTACATCCTCGAAGCCGGGATTTGCGCCGACCTCGCGCTGGTCAAGGCGTGGAAGGCCGACGAGACCGGCAATGTGATCTTCCGCAAGACCGCGCGCAATTTCAACGTCCCCGCCGCGCACTGCGGCAAGGTCTGCGTGGTCGAAGTGGAGGAGATCGTGCCGGTCGGCAGCTTCGATCCCGACTGCATTCACTTGCCCGGGGTTTACGTCCAGCGGCTGATCGTCGGCAGTCCTTACGACAAGAAAATCGAATTCCGCACCACTCGCACCACGGATGTCGGCTGATGACCATGCACGATCACCTCACCACGGGCTGGACCCGCGACCAAATGGCCGCCCGCGCCGCGCAGGAGCTGCAGGATGGCTACTACGTCAACCTTGGCATCGGCATCCCGACTTTGGTGGCGAACCACGTTCCGCCCGAAATGACCGTCACGCTGCAGAGCGAAAACGGCATGCTCGGGATCGGGCCGTTCCCCACCGACGCCGAGATCGACGCCGATCTGATCAACGCCGGCAAGCAGACGATCAGCGAACTGCCGCACTCGGCCTATTTTGACAGCGCGGCGAGCTTTGCGATGATCCGCGGCGGGCACATCGACCTCACCGTGCTGGGCGCGATGGAAGTGGCCGAAAATGGCGACATCGCCAACTGGATGGTGCCCGGCAAGATGATCAAGGGCATGGGCGGGGCGATGGACCTGGTCGCCGGGGTCAAAAAGATCATCGTGGTGATGGAGCATTGCGCCAAGGACGGGACGCCGAAATTCATCCCGGCCTGCACCTTGCCGCTGACCGGCCGCAACGTGGTCGATATGGTGATCACCGATCTGGCAGTGTTCCAGCGGGCGGATCACAAGTCGCCGTTCAAGCTGATCGAACTCGCGCCAGGGGTTACGGCCGAGGACCTGGCCGCCAAGACCACCGCGCATTACATCTCCTGACCTCACCTCCGAGGATGGATGGATTGCGCATTGGCTTTTACCGCGCAATGATCTCCCGCAAAGGGAGAGAACGATGAATAACGAAGTCTGCCGCCTGACCGGGTGCGAGTTTCCGCTGTTTGCTTTCAGCCATTGCCGCGATGTGGTGGTGGCGGTGAGCAAGGCGGGCGGGTTCGGGGTGCTCGGCGCGACGCGGTTCACGCCCGAGCAGCTTGAGGAAGAGCTGGCCTGGATCGACGAACATATCGACGGCGCACCTTACGGAGTGGACGTGCTGGTGCCCGAGGTGGTCGATCCGCGCGTCGCGGGCCTCGCCGACAACGACCGCCGCGCCGAAGCGATCTCGCCGGAACACCGCGTTTTCACCGCCGACCTGCTGGGCCAGTACGGCATTGCGGTGACACCAGACGAAGTGGTTGCATGGCGCGGGCGTTCCGGGATCACCCCTGAAAACGGCCATGCCCTGATGGAGGTCGCGTTCCGCCATCCGATCCGGCTGATCGCCAATGCGCTCGGCATCGCGCCGCCCGAAATGATTGCGCAGGGCAAGGCGCGCGGGATTCCGGTCGCGGCGTTGGTCGGAGCCAAGGAACACGCGCTGCGCCAGGCGGCGGCCGGGGTCGATATCATTGTCGCGCAAGGCACCGAGGCCGGCGGGCATTGCGGCGAGGTCTCGACTCTTGTGCTGATCCCCGAAGTGGTGCGGGCCTTGGCCAAGGGCGGCTACGACCTCCCGGTGCTCGCCGCTGGCGGGATCATGACCGGCGCGCAGATGGCCGGAATGATGGCGGCGGGGGCGCAAGGCGCGTGGACCGGATCGGTCTGGCTCGCCACGCCCGAGGCGGAAACCAGTGAAGCCTTCCGCGACAAGATGATCGCCGCGCGCAGCCGCGACACCGTGCGTTCACGCAGCCGTACCGGCAAACCAGCGCGCCAGCTCAAGACCGCGTGGCATGACGCGTGGGACAGCGCCGAAGGTCCCGGCGCTTTGCCGATGCCGCTGATGGGTATGGTCTCCGAGCCCAGCTTCCAGAAAATTGAAAAGGCGGTGCTCGGCGGGAACCAAGAGGCGCGCGAACTCGTTTCCTATTTCGTGGGGCAAGGCGTCGGCCTGATCGATCAGGTCCGTTCTGCGCGCGGGGTGGTACAGGAATTTCGCGAGGAATTCGCCGCGGCGGTCGTAGGGCTGGTCGCAACGATGGAGTGAACAGTTGAGTGTCCGTGCTGCCTTTCGCGAACGCTACCTCGATGTTGTCGGGTCCATCTACATCTACAACGAATTTCGCGGCTACACTTCGCTTGACCGGGTGCTCGAGGCGGTGCGCGAACGCTGCCCCGACGACCGGGTATTCCAGGACGAGATCGCCAAGCACCGCGCCGACGAGCGCAAGCATTACGTGATGTTCCGCCGCTGGTTCGAACGGCAAGGGCGCATGCCGCTCAAGGTCGATAGCGGGGTCGGGCATATCGACCGGTTCATCCAGTGGGTGTTCCACTGCTCGATCGAAGACCTCGATACGGGCCACATCCTCGCCAATGCCGACGAGTTCGAGCAACTGTGCCGGGTGATCATGCTGACCGAACAGCGCGGCTATGCGCAGGTCGAGATCATCCTCAAGAACAAGCTGATCATGTCAGATCCGATGCTCAAGCGGATTTTCCAGATCGTCCACAAGGATGAACCCGATCATTTTCTGCCCTATCAGCGCTGGCTCGAACGGCAGGGCCGGGCCACTGCAAAGTGGAACGAGCGCGCGGCCGACTGGTGCATTCACAAGATCCTGATGCTGGGCAAACTGCCCGCGCTGTTCCTCGATTCGGGACGCGAGCGGATGGAGCACTGGCCCGATGAAGCGGCTGCGCTGCCGGCGCATTGACCTGAACCGCCCGCGCTATAGCATGGCGCGATGAGTTACACGCTGATCACCGCCAACCGGAATTATTCAAGCTGGAGCCTGCGCCCGTGGGTGCTGATGAAGGCACTGGGCATCGCCTTCACCGACCGGCTCGAACCGTTCGCCAAGCCGGACAACTATGCGGATTTCCGCAAGTTCTCGCCCACCGGGCAAGTCCCGGTGCTGCTCGACGGCGAACGCCGCATCGCCGATTCGCTAGGGATCGCGCTTTATCTGGCCGAGCGTCATCCGGGCATCTGGCCGGCCCATGAAGCCGCGCGGATCTTTGCCCAAGGCGCGACCTGCGAAATGCACGGCGGGTTCGGGCATTTGCGGGGCGACTGCACAATGAACGTCGGGGTGCGGGTCAAACCCAAGCCGATGAGCGCAGGCTTGCAGCGCAACGTCGCCCGGCTGCGCGAGATTTTCGAAGCCGGCCTGGAGCAGTTCGGTGGACCGTGGCTGGCGGGGCCGGAGTTCAGCGCGGTCGATGCGTTCTTTGCGCCGGTCGCCTTCCGCATCCGCACTTACGGGCTCGATGTCGGGGCCGGGCAGGTGTGGTTCGAACACATCCTCGCGCATCCGGCGATGCTGCAATGGGAAGCCGAGGCGCTCGCGGAAACATGGCGCGAGGTCAGCCATGAGGAAGAACTTGCAGCGGCTGGCGTCATTACAGCGGACTATCGCCGTTAACCCGTCGTCCCGGGCTTGACCCGGGACCGCTGGCGACCAGCCGCAACTGTGGGATAATCCGGCCAGCGATCCCGGGTCGAGCCCGGGATGACGTTATTGGGCCAAAGCCGCCTTCAGATCCTCGACCAGATCGGTCCGCTCCCACGGGAACGTATCCCCCACCGGCTTGCGCCCGAAGTGGCCATAAGCCGCGGTCTGGCGGTAGATCGGCTTGTTCAGCCCCAAGTGAGTGCGGATCGAGCGCGGGGTCAGTCCGCCCAGCTTGGCGATGCTCATGATCGCCTGTTCGATGGTGTCGTCGCCGACGGTGCCGGTGTCGTGGGTATCGACATAAAGCGAGAGCGGCTTCGACACGCCGATCGCATAGGCCAGCTGGATCGTGCAGCGCGTGGCCAGGCCCGCAGCGACGATGTTCTTGGCAAGGTAGCGCGAAATATAGGCGGCCGAGCGATCGACTTTGGTCGGGTCCTTGCCCGAAAACGCGCCGCCGCCGTGCGGGGCTGCGCCGCCATAGGTATCGACAATGATCTTGCGCCCGGTCAGGCCGGCGTCACCATCGGGTCCGCCGATCTCGAAGCTGCCGGTCGGGTTGATGTGGTATTCGGTTTCGCGCAGCAGCACCGGCGGAATCACGTCGGCGATCACGCGGCGGACATAGGCATGAAGCTCGGCTTCCTGGTCGCCTTCGTCGTAGCCGGCGGCATGCTGGGTCGAGACCACTACGGCGGTCGCGGCGACCGGCAGACTGCCTTCGTAGCGCAAGGTGACCTGGCTCTTGGCGTCAGGTTCGAGGAACGGGGCCGCGCCCGAGTGCCGGTCGGCGGCCATGCGTTCGAGGATCTTGTGGCTGTAGTACAGCGTCGCGGGCATCAGGTCGGGGGTTTCGTCGGTGGCGTAACCGAACATGATCCCCTGGTCGCCCGCGCCTTCGTCCTTGTTCGATCCGGCATCGACGCCTTGGGCGATGTGCGCCGACTGGCCGTGGAGCCGGTTGATGAATTCGAACTGTTCCCAGTGGAACCCGTCCTGCTCGTAGCCGATATCCTTGACCGTCTGGCGCACCACCGCCTCGACCCGCTCGGGAATGCCCGGCGCCCACTCGCCATCCTCGTAGATCCCGCGTCCGCGAATTTCTCCGGCGAGCACGACCAATTGCGTGGTGCACAGCGTTTCGCAGGCGATGCGGGCTTCTTCGTCGATGCTCAGGAACAGATCGACAATCGAATCCGAGATCTGATCGGCGACCTTGTCGGGGTGGCCTTCGGAGACGCTTTCGGAGGTGAACAGGTACGAGTCGCGCATGGGAAATCCGATATAAAGAAAGCTTTATGTCCCGCGCTCTAACCCCGTCTGCGGTGCAGCGCAACCAGTGACGCGGCGAACAGCAATAAAGCCCAGCCAAGCGACAGCAGGTTGCCCATCCGGGCAAACCAAGTCGCCTCATGCGCCGTGGGAATCAGCCCCAGCAGCACCCCGGCGGAGTGCAACGGAACCGACTGGCGGACCACCCCGTTGGCATCGATGACCGCGCTGATTCCGGTGGTGGTCGAGCGCAGCACCGGCACACCTTCTTCCAGCGCACGCATCCGCGCCTGTGCGAGGTGCTGGGGCGGGCCCCATCCGCCGAACCAGCCGTCATTGCTGGGATTGAACAGGTAATCGGGGCGATACGCGGCGTCGATCACGTGACCGGGAAAGACGATCTCGTAGCAGATCTGCACCCCGGCCCGCCCGAACTTGCCCAGCTCGAGCGTCTGCGGCCCTGGCCCGGGCAGGAACCCGAAATCGCCCGGGACCAGGCGGTTGAGCCCGAGCGGGGTGAGCAGGGCGCGCAGCGGCAGGTATTCGCCGTAAGGGACCAGATGGGCCTTGTCGTAGCTGGCGGTCAGCGCGCCCGCACCGTCGATTGCCGTCACCGCATTGCGTGCGCCATAAGCCCGATCGCCGCGAAATTCGAGGTCGACCGTGCCGGTCAGCAGCAGCCGGCCCGGCCCCACCACCTGGCCCAGCCGGGCCCGCGCCAGCGCCGGATCGGCGCCGAACGTGTCGAGGTAATAGGCCGGGGGATAACCGCTCCGCAGGTAATCGGACACCCCCGATTCGGGCCACAGCAACAGCGCTCCTGGCCCGGCGCCGGGCGGCGGGACGAGCGAGGCCAGTCGTTCGAAATTCGCGGGGAACTTCGCCGGATCGTTGACCTCGCTCTGCGGAATGTTGGGCTGGACCAGCGCGAACGGCACCGCGCTGACCGGGTCTTTCGCGGGCGGGAACAAAGTCGGGCTCAGCTGAACGATCAGCGGCAGCGCCAGCAGGATCAGCGCGCGGCGATCAGTGCGGAAGCGCGCCAGCCCGATCCACCACAGACCCGCGAGCAGCATCGCCAGCCCCGACAGCGCAAAGGTCCCCAGCCACGGCAGCATGCGCGCCGCGCCGGGTTGTTCGAACGGACCGAGCAGAACTGCGCCCAGCGGGTTCCACGGAAAGCCGGTGAACACCCAGCCGCGCAGCCACTCGCTGGCGATCCAGCTGGCGGCCAGCGCCAGCACCAGCGCCGCATTGCTCGCGCGAGCATGCCATGCCGCGAAGCTCGCCAGCGCCGGATAAACCGCCAGATAGCAGGCCGACAGCAAGACCGCGAGCCAGCCGAGCCAGACCGGCATCGCGGCTTGATAGGTGAACGATGTCGCGATCCAGTTGAGCCCGACGGCAAACTGCCCGAGCCCGAAGCACCAGCCGAGCAGCAGCGCGGCCTTGCGGCTTGGTGCGGCTTGCAGCAGCGCCATCAGGGCGGCACAGGCGAGCAGGGTCAGCGGCCACAACGCCCAGGGTTCGAAGCCGAATGCGGACAGCGCGCCGAGCAGCAGCGCGGTCAGCCGTGGGCGGTTCAGCGCAAGGTTAGCGAGGCGGGGCAAGTGCCCGAATCAGCTGACCGATTCGAGCGTTTCGCCGGCATCGCCTTCAAGCGGCTTCTTGCGCGGACGGCCGCGGCGCGGCTTGGCGACGTCTTCGGCCGGTTCAGCAGCACGGCTTGCCGCAATGGCCGGGGGCAGCATGGCTGGATCGAGCCCGGCGGGTTCGAAGGTGCCTTCGTCCCCGGCCTCGTCGGTGTCATCCTGCACCGGGCGATTGACCCGGCGCGGCTTCAGCCCACCACGGTTGCGATCGCGCACAAACGGGTTGGCGGGCGGTTCGTACGGATTGGGCTGCGCGGCCTGCTCGCCGGCATCGGCGCTTTCGCCGCTTTCCGGGGCGTCATCATCGCTGCGATCGGCTTCGCGCGGCTGCTGGACAGTCTGCTCCTGCGGCATCTGGCGCGGGCGATCTTCACGCGGGCCGCGGTTGTAGCTTGGCTGATCGAAGCTCGGGAAATCGTTGTCGAGCGAGAAATCCGAACCGTCGTCGTCGCCGTCGTTGCCTTCGAAACGTTCGCCCGGGCGAGCGCGCTGGTCATCGGTGCGCACGCGGCTGTCGGCGGTCACGCGGAAATAGTGATCGGCGAACTGGAGGTAGTATTCGGACTGAACGCGGTCACCGTTGAGGTGCGCGTCCTGCGCCAGTTTGCGGTATTTTTCCAGCAATTGCGGGGCATTGCCGCGCGCCCGGCTGTCAATCCGGTTGAGCTGCTGACCGCCGCCACCGCCGCCCTGGCGATTGCCCCGGCCGCGCCGACGGTTGTTGTTGTTATTGTTGCTGTTGTTACCGCGATTGGCATTGTTGTTATTATTCAAGGGGTAAGTTTCCCTAATCCGTCAATCTGGCCGAAATTCCGCCATCGAGATTGCGCGACCCAGTGCCACGGGCGCCCATTGCGCGTCGTGGGTCCGACATCTGCTGAACTGCGCGGCAAAATTGCCGCCTAAGTGCAAATGCTGGAGTTGACCTGCGGGTCTCACTAGGTGTGGACCGGCGCTGGCTTGCATCCGATTTAGGGGTTGGTGAGCGGCTTGCCAAGCGAAATCTTGAGCTCGAGCGCACGTGGCCGGCCGCCAAGGTCGCGGTGCATGGTCGCATCAAGCCCGGCCTGCGCCGCCAGCGCCGTCACTGGTTCGGCTTGGGTGGACCCAATCTCCACCATGGCAATCCCCGCCGGAGCGAGCAACGCGGGCAGCTGCGGCAGCAGAATACGGTAATCGTCCAGCCCGTCGGGCCCGGCAAACAGCGCCTGCGCGGGCTCGAACCTGCGCACCGACGGCGCCAGATCAGCGGCCTCTTCGACATAGGGCGGGTTGGCCAGGATCACATCGAACGTGCCAAACCCAGCGCTCCACCCGGGCTGAGTCCAGTCACCGAGTTCAAGTTGGGCGCGCGCGCCAAGCCCGAGCGCGCGGGCGTTACCGGTAGCGACACTCAGCGCCGCGACCGAGCGATCGATCCCGAGACCTGCGGCCTGCGGCAATTCGCTCAGCAGCGCGAGCAGCAGCGCGCCCGATCCGGTGCCCAGATCGAGCACCCGGCGGGCATCGGGCCTGGCCGCCAGCGCCGCCTCGACCAGCACCTCGCTGTCGCCGCGCGGAATCAGCACATCGGGGGTGACGCGGAAGCCCAGTCCGAAGAATTCCTGATAACCGCGAATGTAGGCGACCGGTTCATGCGCCGCGCGCCGCGCGATGAACCTGGCATAGTCCGCCGGGGCGGGGTCGTGCATCCGGCGCAGGAACATCTCCGAGCGCGTGCAATCGAGCGCTTCGGCCATCAGCAGCTCCGCGTCGAGCCGCGCGGTGTCGGTGCCTTGGCCCAGTTCCAGCGTCGCGGCGCGGATGGCGTCGGCAACGGTCCGGCCGTCACTCACCCAAAGCCGCCAGCCGCTTGGCCTGGTCCTCGGCGATCAGCGCGTCGATCAGTTCGCCCAGCCCGGTGCCTTCGAGCACTTCGGGCAAGCGGTGGAGCGTCAGGTTGATGCGGTGATCGGTGACGCGGCCTTGGGGGAAATTGTAGGTGCGGATGCGCTCGGAGCGGTCGCCCGAACCGACCATCGCCTTGCGCGCCTCGGCCTCGGCGCCGTGGGCTTCGGCGCGTTTCAAATCATAGAGCCGCGTGCGCAGCACCTGCATCGCCTTGGCCTTGTTCTTGTGCTGGCTGCGCTGGTCCTGCTGGATCACGACGAGGCCGGTGGGCAGGTGAGTCAGCCGCACCGCGCTGTCGGTGGTGTTGACGTGCTGCCCGCCCGCGCCCGAAGCGCGGTAGATATCGATCTTGAGGTCCCCGTCGGCAATCTCGACATCGACCTCGTCGGGCTCGGGCAGCACCGCCACGGTCGCCGCCGAGGTGTGGATGCGCCCGCCGCTCTCGGTCACCGGCACCCGCTGGACCCGGTGGACGCCGCTCTCGAACTTCAATTTGGCGAACACCCCGTTGCCCTGGATGTTCGCGACGACTTCCTTGAAACCGCCGATGTCCGAGACGTTGGCGCTGATCAGCTCGATCCGCCAGCCCCGCAGGAGCGCGTATTTCTCGTACATCCGGTACAGATCGGCCGCGAACAGCGCCGCCTCATCGCCCCCGGTCCCGCCGCGAATTTCGAGCATGGCGGGGCGGCTATCCGCCGAATCGCGCGGCAACATGGCGACCGCGAGCGCGTGTTCGGCTTGGGGGAGTTCGGCCTTGAGCCGCTCGACTTCCTCGGCGGCCATGGCGCGCATTTCGGGATCGGGGTCGGTGGTTGCGGATAGGCTGGCCAGCTCGGCGCGCATCGTCCGGACCTGCTCTGCGACCCGTGCAATTGGTTCAAGCTCGGAATAATCGCGCGACGCGGCGACGAAGCCGGCACCCTCCAGCTGTCCCGACGCCATCCGGGCTTCGAGTTCAGCAAAGCGCTCGGTGAGCTGCGCGAGGCGGGTGTCGCTTATCGACATGGTGCAATTCCCCCTTCCCCGTTGGGGAAGGGCCGGGGATGGGGGAGCGAGGCGAAGCCGAGCGTCAACGCTGGCGTGGAACCCCCATCCCAACCCTTCCCCACTGGGGAAGGGCTAAGTACGTTCAAGCCATAAGCAAACCCGTCATGCTGAACTCGTTTCAGCACCCATCGCGCCCCAACAGCCGGCAGGCCGTTGGGAGAAATGGACTCTGAAACGAGTTCGGGGTGACGGAAATTGGGGAAGCCGATCATGCCAAGATCGTTTTGAGCAATGTCTCAACCTGCAAACTTACTTCGCTTACATTTGCGGATTGCGATCTGATTGTGGGGCCATCATTGGTTGTGAGGATTGAGACCAAAACTCGAGCATTGATTTTAGTCGCCTTATCAAAGCGCTTGCGAGGTGAGCCTGAGAAAATCATTTCTGCTGAAAAGCCAGATTTCCTTAAAATCGCTTGCGCTTGAAGTCCCAAGCCGATGAGGCTGTCATCTTCGACCGCCATAATCACATCGAGAAGCTTGGGCTCGATGTCCCCCACCAACATCGCCAGCCGCTCGATCCCGGCAGCCCAGCCCACCGCAGGGGTCGGCGGTCCGCCCAGGCTTTCCATCAGCCCGTCATAGCGCCCGCCGCCGAGCACGGTGCCTTGCGCTCCCAGCCGGTCGGTGACGAATTCGAACGCGGTGTGGCGGTAGTAGTCGAGGCCTCGCACGAGCGACGGCGCGCGGGTCCAGGCCACCCCAGCGGCATCCAGCCCCGAAGTCACCGCGCCGAAAAAGTCCCGTGCTTCCCCGCTGAGAAAATCGTCGATCTTGGGCGCATCGGCCACGAACGCCTTGTCGCGCGGGTCTTTGCTGTCGAGAATCCGTAGCGGATTGCGTTCGAGCCGCTCCTGCGAATCCTCGCTCAGCTCGCCTTGCACCGCGCGGAAGTAGTCGATCAGCGCCAATCGCCACGCCTCACGGCTCGCCCCGTCGCCGAGCGTGTTGAGCATCAAGGTCACGCCATCGGCGATACCCAGTTCCTTGAGCAGCTGATCGGCCAGCACCAGCAGCTCGACATCGGCCTGCGGTTCCGCCGCGCCGATGATTTCGGCATCAAGCTGGTGGAACTGGCGGTAGCGGCCCTTTTGCGGGCGTTCGTAGCGGAACAGCGGGCCGTGGGTGGCCACCTTGAGCGGCGCGTGCTGCTGCCAGCCGTTGGTCAGGTAGGCCCGCGCAATCCCGGCCGTAAACTCCGGGCGCAAGGTCAGCGATTCGCCGCCGCGATCGTCGAAAGTGTACATCTCCTTGGAGACGACATCGGTGGTCTCGCCAATGGAGCGGCTGAACACCTCGGTCTTCTCGAACACCGGCATTTCGATCCGGCGGAAGCGGTAGAGCTTGCGCACCCGCTCGAACGTCTCGACCACATGCGCGAAAGCCTCGGCCTCGGCACCGAAGATGTCCTGGGTTCCCCGAATGGCTTTGGGTGTGCTCATGCCTGCCGCGCTTAGCCTTGCTTGCGCTTAACTTAAAGCCCCTCCCCATTGGGGAGGGGTTGGGGTGGGGGTTCAACGCGGGCGAAGAGCCCCCACCCCGCTGCGACTAGGCAGCAAGCTGCCAAGTCTCACTGCCCTTCCCCACCGGGGATGGGAATTGCCGTTGCGCGTCCGAATATTTCCCGGCAAAAACCCCGCCATGAACAAAGCAACCGGGTCGCTCCTTTCCGCCGTGGCGCTGGCACTTGCCGCGCCTTTCATTCTCGCCGCCAATTCAGCCCCCACCGCGGTGCCGCTATCGCGCGATGTGCCCGATGCGGTGGACGTGCCCTATCCCGGCGGAACGCTGGCGCTCGATATCGACGCGACCGACGTGACGCGCGGAGTGTACCGCGTGACCGAGACGATCCCGGTCGCGGCGGGCACCACCAAACTGACGCTGCTGTTCCCGCAGTGGCTGCCCGGCACCCACGGCCCGCGCGGGACTTTGTCGGAACTGGTCGCGGTGACCTTCGAGGCGGGCGGCAAGACGCTCGAATGGAAGCGCGATCCGGTCGAGGTCAATGCCTTCCACATCACGCTCCCCGCCGGCACCCGCGAGGTCACCGCCAAGTTCATCCACACCTCGCCGCTGCAGACCGCCGAGGGCCGGATCACCATGACCCCGGCGATGCTCAACCTGCAATGGGAGAAGATGAGCCTCTATCCGGCCGGGCATTACGTCCGCCAGATCCGGATCAAGCCCACGGTCAAATTGCCACAAGGCTGGACCGCCGCGACCGCGCTTGATGGCCTCGCGCAAAGCGGCGCAAGCTGGAGCTGGGCCGAGACGAACTACGAAACATTGGTCGATTCGCCGATCTTCGCCGGGGCCAATTTTCGCAAATGGGACCTGGGCAGCCGCGTGACGCTCAATGTCGTGGCGGACAAGCCGCCCCAGCTTGCCGCGACGCCAGAACAGATCGGCCTTTACCGCAACATGGTCACCGAAGCGCGGCTGGCGTTCGGGGCCAATCACTTCGATCACTACGAGTTGCTGCTCGCAGTGTCGGACAAGATCGGCGGAATCGGGCTCGAGCATCACCGCTCAAGCGAGAACCAGCTTGAGCCCGACAGTTTCACGGCGTGGGACAAGAACGAGTTCGATCGCGGGCTGTTGCCGCACGAATACAGCCATTCGTGGTCGGGCAAGTTCCGCCGCCCGGCGCGGCTGTGGACCCCCGATTATCGCCAGCCGATGCAGGGCGACCTGCTGTGGGCCTATGAAGGGCAGGACCAGTTCTGGGGGCTGGTGATCGCCGCGCGATCAGGCTTGCAAAGCAAGGACATGGTGCTGGGGCAGTTCGCCAATTACGCCGGCAATTATTCGGTGCTGCCCGGGCGGCAGTGGCGCTCGGTCGAGGACACCGGCAGCGATCCGGTGTTCGCCGGGCGCAAGCCCAAGCCCTACGCCTCGCTGTCGCGCGGTGAGGACTATTACACCGAAGGCGCGCTGATCTGGCTTGAGGCCGACCAGCTGATCCGCCAGCGCACCGGCGGCAAAAAGAGCATCGACGATTTCGCCAAGCTGTTCTTCGGAATGCGCGACGGCGATTGGGGCGAGCTGACGTTCGAGCTGGCGGACGTAGTGGCAACGCTGGATCAGGTGACCCCGTATGACTGGCAGGGCTTCCTCGATACCCGGCTCAACCATCCAGCCCAGCCCGCGCCGCTCGGCGGGATTACGGCGGGCGGCTACCGGCTGGTGTGGAAGGACGAACCCAACCCCTATGACAAGGCGCGGATGACCGATTCCAAGGGACTGTCGCTGACCTATTCGATTGGGCTGACGATCGACAAGGATGCCAAGGTCACCGCCACCCAGTGGGATAGCCCGGGGTTCAATGCCGGGATTGTCCCGGGCGCGAAGATCCTCGCGGTCAACGGCGTCACTTACGACATGGACGCGATCAAGGCGGCGATCACCGCGGCCAAGGACGGCGCGCCGCTGGTGCTGCTGATCCAGCGCGGTGACCGGTTCGAGAGCGTGACGGTGACCTGGCGCGGGGGCCTGCGCTATCCGTGGCTCGAGCGCGCCGCACCGGGCAAGGCACCGGCCGGGCTCGACCTGCTCCTCGCCCCGCGCCGGCCGAACGCGAAGCTGCCCAAGCCGGCCAAGCCGCCCGCCGGAAAATGACCCGCAAGATCGCCCCGCCGTCCACTGCGCCGCTTGCCGGGCTGGGTTCGCGGCTCGCCCCGCCGCGGTTCGTGATGTTCATGGCGGTGATGGCAGCGGTTGCGGTCGGCTGGCATCTGCTCGAGCACGACAGCTGGAGCGATGCACTGGTGATCGGCTTCAACCTCGCGGTGGTGGCCTTCGCCGTATCACTCCGGCCGCTGACCCGCGATCACAATGCCGCAGAGATGCGCCGCCATGCTGCCGAGAATGACGCCAACCGCGGCTGGGTGCTGCTGATTACTGCCGCGATCACGATCGCGATGCTGCTGGCGATGGTCTACGAATTGCCCGACGCCCGGAAGCACGACAGCTGGGCGATGATCAAGCTCATCTCGACCCTCGCGCTGGGCTGGCTGTTCAGCAACCTGATCTTCGCGCTGCACTATGCGCACATGTTCTATGGCGCGGGCGATACTCCGGCCAAGGACCAGGGCGGCCTCGATTTCCCCGGCACCAAAGAGCCCGATTACTGGGATTTCATCTATTTCTCGTTCACTGCGGGGATGAGCTTTGCGGCGAGCGACGTGAACGTCACCAGCGGCGCGGTGCGGCGGGTCTTGGTGGTGCAGTGTCTGCTGGCGTTCGTGTTCAACATCGGCGCGCTGGCCTTTTCGATCAACGTGCTGGCGGGCAGCGCGGGGTGAAGATCGAGGATGCCGGCAAAAGTGCTTTCCTACATCGTCACTCCCCTGCGATAAGTCTCGGCGCGCTGTGACCCGACGGTTTCAAGTGCGCCATCGCGGGGCGATCCGAGCTCGCGCCGCATCGGTTTTAGTGTGACCTTCGTGTGACCTTTGGAGCGGACCCGGCGGCAGTTCGGGGCGGGACGACCCGATGCCGCGCCGAACCGCAGGCCGCACATGTTGCGGTGCAACAACTAGCAGTCTAAAGGCCGCACCATGAGAATAGACCTGATCCCCGTCGGCGATAACCCGCCCGAAAGCCTCAACATTGTGATCGAAGTGCCGTTGGGTGGCGAGCCGGTGAAGTACGAATTCGACAAGGCCTCGGGCGCGCTGTTCGTTGACCGCATCCTGCACACGCCGATGCGCTATCCGGCCAATTACGGCTTCATCCCGCACACCCTGTCGGACGATGGCGACCCGCTTGATGCACTGGTCATCGCGCGCTCGCCGTTTGTGCCGGGCTGCGTGGTGCGCGCGCGGCCGATCGGGGTGCTCAACCTGACGGACGAGCACGGCGGCGATGAAAAGCTGATCTGCGTGCCGGTCGATTCGACCTTCCCGTATTATTCGGACATCGGCGAGCAGAAGGATCTGCCCTCGATCGTGCTCCAGCAGATCGAGCATTTCTTCACCCACTACAAGGATCTGGAGCCTGAAAAGTGGGTGCGGGTCGGCCAGTGGGGCGATGCCGACGACGCCAAGCGCGTGGTGCTCGAATGCATCGCGCGGCATGACGCGAGCAACAACGGCTGATCAATCCCCGGCGATCATCATCCCGTCGATCCGGATCGTCGGCACGTTGACGCTGCGGTACCATTCCAGATCGCTCGCCGGAATGAGCGCGGCGAACATCTGGATCAGGTTGCCGGCAATGGTGAACTCCGCCACCGGCCCGGCGATCTCGCCCTTGACGATGCGGAAGCCCGAAGCGCCGCGGCTGTAATCGCCGGTGATCGCGTTGACCCCCTGCCCGATCAGTTCGGTGACCAGTACGCCGTCTTCGATATCGGCGATCAGCTCGGCCACGCTGAGCAGCCCGGCGGCGAGGTGTACGTTGCTGGGCGAGACCCCCGGCGAGCCGCCGGCACCGCGCACCGCATGGCCGGTCGGTGCGCTTCCCAGCTGGCGCGCGGCGGCGCTGTCCATCAGCCAGCCGGTCAGGCGGCCATCGCTGACCAGATCGCGCGGCGCGGTCGGCAGGCCCTCGCCATCGAACGGGCGCGAGGATAGCCCGCGCCAGCGGCGCGGATCGTCGGTGATGGTGATGCCCGGCGCGAACACCTGCGCCAGGTCCTGGCCGAGCAGGAAGCTCGCGCGCCGGGCGATGGCATTGCCGCTGATCGCCGAGGACAGATGCCCGAGCAGAGTCCCGCCAACGCGCGGATCGAACACCACCGGCATGGTGCCGCTCTTGAGCTTGCCGGGGTTCAGCCGCGCCACCGCCCGCTCACCGGCTTGCAGACCGATTTCCTCCGCGCTGGGCAAGTCAGCCAGATGATGCGCCATGCGAAAGGCGTAGTCGCGCTGCATGCCCGAGCCTTCGCCGGCGATCACCGAAGCGCTGAGCATGCGACTGGTTCCGCCGAATGACCCGGCAAACCCGTCGCTGGTGACGAGCGCGAAGCTGCGCGTGCCCGCGCTGGCCCCGCCGCCTTCGCTGTTGGTAACGCCCGGCACGGCCCGTGCGGCATCCTCGCAGGCTGCGGCAAGCTTGCGCAAAGCGGCCGGGCCGAGTTCGGTGTCGTCGCTTACATCGAGCGATTCGAACGAGCCTTTGGCGAGCAATTCAGCCGGGGCAAGACCGGCATAGGCATCGTCGGGCGCGAGCCGCGCCATCGCCACCGCACGCTCCGCCAGTTCGGCCAGCGCCGCGTCGCTGAAGTCGCTCGACCCGATCGAGGCCGAACGCCGCCCGACGAAGACCCGCAGGTCAAGGTGCTCGCTTTCGCTCCGCTCGACATCTTCGAGCTGGCCCAGCCGGACCTGCACCCCTTCGGACGATTGCCCGGAGACCACCGCATCGGCAGCATCGGCACCCGCGCGGCGTGCGATATCGATCAGTGCGGCAGCGCGGTGCTGGGCAGCTTCAGGGCTCAACATGGGGGAAACGTCACTCCGGCGGCGGAAGCGGCCGATCTAGTGACGGTCAGGGCAAAGCGCAATCAGCCGAACGCAAACGCGAGCCCCTTGAACAGACCGGTGACGACGAACGGCAACCCGATCGCGAGCGCCCACAGCCCCATCAAATCGCGGCGGAACCAGGGGCGGAACTGCGGATCGGCGGCCTGGGCATCGCTCAGCCGGTTCCAGCGCTTTTCGAAATTACGGCAGGCCGGGATGATCGCCGCGACCAGGATGACCAGCGCAAAATAGGGCAGCAGCGAGCCGCCTTTGCCTGCGAGCGAGCCCATCGTGACGAAGATTTGCAGCCCGGTGTAAACCAGCAGCGCGTAGGCGATGTTGTCGCTCATCCGCTTGCGGTAATCCAGCACAGGACCAGCGCGCGGTTTGCTGGTTGCAGCCGTTTTGCCCGAAATCACATCCCATGCATTTGCCATGACGCAGCCCTCGTCCGATTTTATTTTTTATGGGGCGGAGTTAAACACGCATGCGTCCGGCTGGCAAGTTCCGTTAAGCATTACTGCGCATTGTGCTCAGCGGCAGACATGCAACAAACCTGCCAATTCACCGCAAGCATGCTTGCCCCGCCTCGAATCCGGACTTACATCGCCTTACCATGAGCTCAGCCAACACCGCGCCCGCCCCGGTCATCAGCGCCTCGCAGCCGATCCCGCAAGGCGGGCTCGAGGTGATCTCGATCGCCAAGAGCTATGACAAGCGCGCGGTGCTGAGCGACATTTCGCTCACCGTGGGCAAAGGCGAAGTGCTCGGGTTGCTCGGCCCGAACGGCGCGGGCAAGACCACTTGCTTCTATTCGATCATGGGGCTGGTACGGCCCGATTCGGGCCGGATCCTGATGGACGGGGTCGATGTCACCAAGCTGCCCATGTACCGCCGCGCGATCCTTGGGCTCGGTTACCTGCCGCAGGAAACTTCGATCTTTCGCGGGCTGACGGTCGAACAGAACATCAGCGCGGTGCTCGAACTGGTTGAGCCCGATGCGGCGACGCGGGCCTCCGAGCTCGAACGCCTGCTCGACGAATTCGGGCTGCAGCGCCTGCGCAGCAGTGCGGCGATGGCGCTGTCGGGGGGTGAACGCCGCCGCTGCGAGATTGCCCGGGCGCTGGCCGCGCGGCCCTCGATCATGCTGCTCGATGAACCGTTTGCCGGGATCGATCCGCTCTCGATCAGCGACATCCGCGATCTGGTCAAGGATCTCTCCCGCCGCGGCATCGGGGTGCTGATTACCGATCACAACGTCCGCGAAACGCTCGACATCGTCGACCGCGCCTGCATCATCTACGGCGGCCAGGTGCTGTTCGCGGGCAGCCCCGAAGACCTCGTCAAGGACGATAACGTGCGGCGGCTGTACCTCGGCGAAGAGTTTGCGCTTTAGGGCGGACACCCCATGGCCATCGGCCCACGCCTTGACCTGAGACAAAGCCAATCGCTGGTGATGACGCCGCAGCTGCAGCAGGCGATCAAGCTGCTGGCGCTATCCAACCTTGAGATCGAGGCGTTCATCGGCGATGCGCTCGACGCCAACCCGCTGCTCGAAGTGGGCGAGGCGGCGGCCGATGGGCCAGACCTGCCCGACGATCTGGACTTGCGCCGCACCACGCTCGAAAGCTCGCCGGTCGACCAGCTGATCGGCGAGGGCCGCGCCGAGGAGGACCGCCCGCTCGATCTCGACCGCGCCGCGCTCGACCGCGATCGCGATACCGGAGACGGCGACTTTGGGGGCGAATGGGGCAGCGACCTGCGGGTGGCGAGCGGCGCGGCCGGACCCGGCATCGACGAGCGCGCCGACAACGAAAAGACGCTGGCCGAACACCTCCACAGCCAGCTTGGCGCGGTGGTGCGCGACCCGGCCCAGGCCTTCATCGCGCGGCACCTGATCGATCAGCTCGACGAAGCGGGTTACCTCCAGGAAAGCCTGCGCGAGCTCGCCGCCGGGATCGGGGTCAGCTTGGCCGAGTGCGAAGCCGCGCTCACCCTGCTCCAGTCGCTCGATCCGACCGGCGTGGCTGCGCGCTCACTCGGCGAATGCCTCGCGTTGCAGGCGCGCGAAGCCGATCGCTACGATCCCTGCATGGCCAAGCTGCTCGACAACCTCGACCTGCTCGCGCGCGGCGAGCTGGCTCGGCTCAAGCGGATGTGCGGCGTCGACGATGAAGACTTCGCCGAGATGCTGACCGAACTGCGCGGCTATGATCCCAAGCCCGGGCTGCAGTTCGCGCGCGGCGGCGGCGATCCGGTGACCCCGGATGTGCTGATCGCGGCCAACGCCGATGGCACCGGCTGGGACGTCGCGCTTAACCAGACGACCCTGCCCAAGCTGATCATCAACCGCAGCTATTATGTAGAGCTGCGACAAGCCTGCGATGACAAGACCGCGCGCGGCTGGCTCTCCGAGAAACTTGCCGACGCGAGCTGGCTGGTCAAAGCGCTCGACCAGCGCGCCAAGACCATCCTCAAGGTGGCGAGCGAGTTGGTCAAACAGCAGGACGCGTTCTTTCGCCACGGCGTCTCGCAGTTGAAACCGCTGACCCTGCGCACCGTCGCCGAGGCGATTTCGATGCACGAGAGTACCGTCAGCCGGGTCACCTCGAACAAATACCTGACCTGCGAGCGCGGCACCTTCGAACTCAAATACTTCTTCACCTCGGGGGTCGGTGCAGTCGATGGCGAAGGCGGGGCCTCGGCCTCGGCGGTCAAAGCTGCGATCAAGACGCTGATCGATGCCGAGGATCTGGGGGCGATCCTGTCGGACGACACGCTGGTCGATCTGCTCAAGGACAAGGGCTTTGACCTCGCGCGGCGCACCGTGGCCAAATACCGCGAGGCGATCGGGCTGGGCAGCTCGGTCCAAAGGCGGCGGCAGAAGACGCTGGCGGGGGTGCGGTGAATTGCTATGGTCTGGTGCGGAAGTGCCCGCCCGGTGCCGCCAACGGCGGAGCGCGCTCGCAGATTTTTGGGGGATACCTGCATGAAACCGATCGGACTGAAGCTTGCCCCGCTTGCGGCTGGAGCGGCCCTGCTTGGCGGAGCCATATCGGCCGGCGCTGCGCCGGCGACCTATTTCGGCGGCGGCAGCGGCCTGCCGTTTTCCGAAGCTGTCCAGGTCGATGACATGCTTTACCTGTCAGGGCAGATCGGCGTCGCACCTGGAACCACCACGCTGGTACCTGGCGGCATCACCGGCGAAGCGCGGCAGGCGATGGACAATATCGGTGCGATCCTGGGGCGGCGCGGGCTGGGCTTCGATGACGTAGTCAAATGCACCGTGATGCTGGGCAACATCAAGGACTGGCAGGCGTTCAACGCGGTCTACACCGGCTATTTCAAGCCACAGCGGATGCCCGCGCGCAGCGCCTTCGCTGCCTCGGGCCTCGCCTTTGGCGGCACAGTCGAAGTGGAATGCTGGGCGCATTTTCCGGCCCGCAAGCCCGCTCGCCGCTAACACAGGAACTGAGCATGGCGCACATCACCAAAAGACAGTTTATCACTGCCACCGGTGCCACCCTCGCGGTTGCGGCCGCAGGCGGCTATGCCCTGCTGCGACCCCGCCCGGCCCCGATCGGCTTTGCCGCCTCTGCCGGGGAGCTGGCCCAGGCCAGGGCGTTTCTGGCCAGTCACATCTCGATCGACGCGCACGCTCACCCGGGGCGGACCTTCATGCGCGGCGCGGAGCATGTCTCGGGCAAGCTCTATCTGGGCACGCTGCTCGGCACTTTCGAGGATACGACGGTGCGCGACATGAAGGCCGGCGGGCTCAGCGCCGCGGCGTTTGCCGCGGTGTCCGATTTTCAGTCGCTCGGCTTCAAGGGCGAGGGGTTGGGCGAGGCTCGCGCGTTCGAGCCGGGCGAAGCCTGGGCCAGCTATCGGCGCCAGATCGCCAACCTCCAGGCGCTGAGCAAAAGCGGGCTGGTTTATCCGATTCTGGCAACGGGCGATTTCGAAGCCGCGCGTGCGGCCGGCAAGCCCGGCGCTTTCCTGACCGTGGAGGGCGGCGATTTCCTCGAGGGCAAGGCCGAGCGCGTGGCTCAGGCCTATGCCGACGGGGTCCGCTCGATCACCCCGATGCATTACCGCACCAACGAGCTGGGTGACACCATCACTGGCAAGGTGGTGCACCGCGGCCTGAGCATCGCCGGGGCCGAAGTGGTCAAGGCGATGAACGAGATCGGCATGCTGATCGACGTCGCCCATGCCTCTGAAGCCACCGCGTTCGCGATCATCGCCGCCTCGGCCAAGCCGGTGATCGCGAGCCACGTCCACATCCACGGCGGCAAGGCCGATCACCCCCGCTTCATCTCGCGCGATCTGGCCAAGGCAGTGGCACAGAAGGGCGGCGGCGTGCTCGGCGCATGGCCCGCCGGGATTGGCATCACCGACCTTGGCGGCTATGTCGCCCGCACGCTCGAACTGATCGCGGCGGTCGGGATCGACCACGTCTGCCTCGGCACCGATATGGACGGGAACTACAAACCGGTGTTCGACAGCTATGCCAGGCTGCCCTGGTTCGTCGTCGGCCTGCGCCAGCACGGCATGGGTGACGCGGACCTTGCCAAGTTGATCGGCGGGAATTTCCTTCGCCTGTTTGCGGCGGCGTAACGGGCTTCACGGTCGCGCATTGTGCAGTAAGTTTGGGAGATCGCAGAGTGACAACGAAAGACGCGGCAGCTGGCGTGCACGGCGAAACTGTTCCCATCGCATCTGGTGCGGGTGCCACTACAGACCATGCGTTTTTCGGGCACCCGCGCGGGCTCGGCTTCCTCGCCGGAACCGAGCTGTGGGAGCGGTTCAGCTTCTACTCGATGCAGTCGCTGCTGATGCTGTACATGACCAAATACCTGCTGCTGCCGCAAAATTCGGGCAAAGTGGCGGGGCTCGGCATCTATCGCAGCGTGCTTGAGCGGATTTTCGGGCCGATGACCGATCTGGCGCTCGCCGCGCAGACCTTCGGGCTTTATTCGGGGTTCATCCTCGTCACCCCGCTGATCGGCGCGTGGCTGGGGGACCGTGTGCTCGGGCGGACCAGGACGGTGACGATCGGCGCGTTGCTGATGAGCGCCGGGCATCTGACCATGGCGGTCGAGCAGGCGTTCCTGCTGGCCCTGCTGCTGCTGATTGTTGGCGGCGGGCTGTTCATCAGCAACCTGGCCGCGCAGATCGGCGGGCTCTATGCGCCCGACGACACCCGCCGCACCCGCGCTTTCGGGATCTACCTGATGGCAGTGAACGCGGGCGCACTGATCGCGCCGCTGGTTTCCGGCACATTGGGCGAGCGGGTGGGTTGGCACTGGGGCTTTGGCGCAGCGGGGATCGGCATGCTGATCGGGCTGGCCACCTACCTGGCCGGACGCCGCCACTTGCCGCCCGACGTGATCGCGCAAGGCGGTAAGGCCGAACCGCTGACCGGGCGGCAATGGCAATCGGTGGGCGGGCTGATCCTGCTGTTCATCCCCAAGCTGTTCTTCTTCGCCGCAATCCAGCAGGCTTACGGGATCATGGTGATCTGGGCCGATACCGCGGTTGACCGCAAGGTCGGCGCTTTCGAGATTCCGGTGACCTGGGCGCTGACCGCCGACGGCATCCTGACGATTATCGGCGTGCTTCTGGCCAACCGGATCTGGGCGCGAATGGCGGCCAGGGGGCGCGAGCCGCACGATATTCGCAAGATCGGCATTGGTAACGTGATCGCGGCGGCATCGTTCCTGCTGATCGCCGGGTTCTCGGTCCTGCCGCAGGTCCCCGTCTATGGCTGGCTGCTGTTCTATCTTGTGCTGGATATGTCGTTCGCCTGGAACGATCCTCCCGCCCGCGCGCTGATCGCGCGCTATGCCCCGCGCTCGGTCAACGGGACGATGTTCGCGCTCTATTCGCTGTCGGGCGCGCTCGGGTTCTTCCTGCTCGGCTGGCTGGGGCGCTTTTACGAACCGCTCGGTCCGACCAAGTACTTCCTCCTCACCGCAGCGCTGCCGATCGCCGGAGCAGTGCTGCTGATCGCCTTCGCCCACCCGCTCGAACGCCTGCTCGCCCGCGGTGACGCGGATCGGGCGGATTTGAAGCAATGAGGGGTTTTTGGGCTTGATGTGCCAATCAGCTCTCCAGTCCGACACCCCAAACGAGCCAGTCTCGCCAGATTTGGTGCACTGTCACCGCAACCCTGGGCGTCTAGGAAAATGGTTGGTGCGAGGCATCTTTAGATGGCACCAATTCCGAGGAACAAAGAGTATACAAATTCTGACCCGCTTGCTAATTCATGAAATGGGAAAACCTTCCGAGCAGGGTTCCCAATGCTGGCTGCTCGATGCAGTCTGCAAGCATGGCGAGGGCAACAATGGTGCAGGATTGGTCGTTCTATGAGTTTTTCGCTGGCGGCGGAATGGCTCGTGCTGGCCTCGGTTCGAACTGGAACTGCATTTTCGCGAATGACTTTGATGCAATGAAGGCTCGCACGTACCGGGCTAACTGGGGAGCTGATCATTTTGTAGAAGGGGATGTCGCGCAGGTCTCAGCCAGCGCACTTCCTGGAACAGCCGATTTGGTTTGGGCATCGTTTCCTTGTCAGGATCTCTCTTTGGCAGGAAAGTATCAGGGCTTGGGCGATCAGGCTGATGGCAAGCTGACTCGCTCGGGGACCTTTTGGCCTTTCTGGTCGATAATGCAGAGGTTGCGAACTCAAGGTCGCGGCCCACGCCTGATCGTTCTAGAAAACGTGCCGGGAACGATCACTTCACGTGCCGGACGCGACTTTGTTTCGATTTGCAGTGCGCTGGCGGAGAGTGGCTATCGCTTTGGGGCAATGATTGTCGATGCAAGACATTTCGTGCCCCAAAGTCGACCGAGGCTCTTTTTTGTAGCTGTAGCAGAGGGCGAAAACATTCCGGCAAACGTGCTTGGGGCCGGCTCACAGGATGAATGGCATTCAGACGCGCTGTGTGATGCGGTGAAACTCCTTCCCACGCATGTGCGTCAAAATTGGCATTGGTGGTCAATGCCACTGCCTCCCCAGCGAATTGCGGTTTTGGGTGATTTGATCGATGACAGTCCAGAAGGTTGTCGTTGGCACACGCAGAATGAGACATCTGAACTTTTGGGAATGATGGCTTCCTTGCATCTCGCAAAGATCGAAAAAGCAAAATTGTCGGGCCGAAGGGTCGTTGGTAGCGTTTACAAGCGGACTCGGCTGGACGAGCATGGTGTCAAGAGACAACGCGCGGAAGTCCGTTTCGACGACATTGCCGGATGCCTGCGCACACCGGGCGGCGGTTCAAGTCGTCAGACGATAGTTATGGTGGAGGGGCAATCTGTTCGGTCACGTCTACTATCGCCACGCGAAGCCGCGCGCCTGATGGGACTGTCCGAAGAATACCGCCTGCCGGAACGGTATAACGATGCATATCAGGTGGCTGGCGATGGTGTCTGTGTGCCTGTTGTTAAGCACTTGGCGTTGAATTTGCTGGAACCGATTTTGAATTCGGTAGCTTGCACAAATCGTTCTCTGGCAGCATGACCAGTGCATGGCAATTGATCTAGGATTTAGGCGTAGTGCAGTTCGCACGCTTACCAATCAGATTGGTTGTTACGTGCTGTGCGATCTGGACGGCGTTCCGATTTACGTTGGGCAATCGCGTGATGGAATCCGAGCAAGGGTCAACCGCCATCTGACTTCGGCGCGATCCGACATTATCGCAAATCGGCAAGTCGATGTCTGGGAAATCGCATTTGTTTGGGCGTATCCAGTTGCGTCTGTTGCTGAGATTGGTTCGCTCGAAGATGGCCTTTTCCATGCGTTCCACCCTCAATCGGCCCTAATGAATGGTAAGGTGCCGCCTGCACCTATTGCGACAAATACACTACCTGAGCCAGCACAGGTCGTCCAAGTTATGCGCGACGAAGAAATTGCCGAAAAGCTCGATCCGGCATTGAGACTTCCGCGTCAGGCCGAACATTATTATCAAATCGTCGGGCACTTCCTGGCGGTGAAAAATTCTAAAGAGATTGCTGGAGCGATTGAAGCGCATTTCCAGCGGCTGCAGAAATATCACCGTGCATTGCTCGGTCAGGGTCAAGATATTGAAGGCGACGAGCCAGAGGTCTGAGTAAAATACGGAAATTTAAGTTACGGCGGCAAATTACGGTGACAGCGCACTCAATTCCCTCAACTCTCCAGCTCGACATCCCAGTACAGCCAATCGCGCCACGTCTCATGCAGGTAACCCGGCGGGAAAGCTTTGCCGCGTTCCTGGAGTTGCCAGTTGGTCGGGCGGATCGGAGGGATGAGCAGCGGCATCCGCGCTTGCGCCGGGGTGCGGCCGCCTTTCTTGAGGTTGCACGGGGCGCAGGCGGTGGCGACGTTTTCCCAGCTGGTCCGTCCGCCGAGCCGCCGCGGCACGACGTGGTCGAAGGTCAGGTGGCTGGGCCGGCCGCAATACTGGCATGCGAACCGGTCACGCAGAAACAGATTGAACCGGGTGAAGGCGGGGAACTCGCTCGGCCGCACATATTGCCGCAGCGCGATCACGCTGGGGATCGGCATGGTCCAGTTGGGCGAGTGGACCTCACGCGCGTAGCTGGCGATCACATCGACTCGTTCGAGGAAGATCGCCTTGATCGCGGTCTGCCACGGCCACAGGCTGAGCGGATAATAACTGAGCGGGGTATAATCAGCATTGAGCACCAGCGCCGGGCAATCGGACAGATGCCGCGAGGGATCCCCCTCAGCGCTGCGGAACGAGGCCGCGCGCTCGATCAGCTCCGACTTGAGCATGGCCCCCTGTAGGAAGCTGCGATTGCGGTTCGATGACAGCGCATGGCGACAAGAAGCATGGCTGGACTCGGTGCGTCAAGTCTGGCGTTAGCGGGCAATCCACAGGATGAATGGACACTCGCGAAGGCGAAAAGGCGCAAAGAGGAGGGGATTTGCGGCGGAGCCGCCTTCATTCATACCGGTTCGGCCAATCGACGTCGGCAGGAATCTCGATTGCCTGCGGCGCCGAACGACCCCTTTGCGTCTTTGCGTCTTTGCGAGAGACAAATTCAGCGCTGGCCCCAAAGGCTGCCATCGCGATAAGCTCACCATCGTGACAGTCAGGACACGTTTTGCCCCCAGCCCCAACGGCCAACTCCATCTGGGCCATGCCTATGCGGCAATCGTCGCGCACGATCTGGCCCGCGCGCGCGGCGGGGAGTTTCTGCTGCGGATCGAGGATATCGACGGGACGCGGAGCCGGGCGGCGCTGGTGCCCGAAATGCTGGCCGATCTGGACTGGCTCGGGGTGGCGTGGGACGGGGAGCCAGTGTTCCAGTCGGAGCGGCTGGGCAGCTATGCCGCGGCGGGCGAGCAGCTCAAGGCGATGGGGCTGCTTTACCCCTGCCAGTGCACCCGCGCCGAGGTGCTGGCCGCTGCAACCCAGCCCGGACCCGACGGCCCGGTCTATCCCGGGACATGCCGGGGCCGCGAAGTTGACCCTGACAAAGTTCCGGGGGGAGCGGCCTGGCGGCTCGACATGGCCAAGGCAATTGCGATGGTGGGCCCGCTGACCTGGACCGACGAAATCGCCGGGGTCCAGCAGGCCCGGCCGGAACGCTTCGGTGATGTGGTGCTGCTGCGCAAGGAGGCGCCGGCGAGCTATCACCTCGCCGCGACCCTCGACGATGCCGCGCAGGGCATTTCGCTGGTCACCCGTGGGGCCGATCTGTTCGCCTCAACGCATGTTCATGTGCTGCTCGGCCGGTTGCTGCAACTTGGTGCACCTTTGTACCATCATCACCGTTTGCTCGTCGAAGCGGGCGGTAACAAGCTCGCCAAGCGCCGCGGATCGCCCGCTTTGGCCGATATGCGCCGCGCCGGGGAGGACGGCCGCGCGCTCGCCGAGGCCGTGCGCGAACTCCGCTTCCCCGCTGGCATTTGGCTGGGCAGCGGAGTAGAGGACCGCCCATGAACTATATCCTGATCCCGCTGGTCATCGTGCTCGCCGCACTGACCGTCATCACCCTGGTGCGCGGCATTGTCGCCTTCCTCGCCAATACCAAGGCAGACCTCGCCCGCCCCGAAGGCAGCGGTCCTTCGGCCAACCAATTGCTGCAGAACAAATTGATGTTCCGCCGCATCCTGTTTCAGGGCGCGACGATCATGGTGGTGGCGATCATCCTGTTCGCAGCGCGCAAATAATCAGCGCGCATCGTGGTCAAGCTCAACAAGATCTACACCCGCACCGGTGATGATGGCACAACCGGCCTCGTCGACGGTTCGCGCCTGCCCAAACACGCCGGCCGGATGGAAGCGATCGGCGCGGTCGACGAGGCCAATTCGCTGCTCGGCTGGGCGCTGCTGGCACTCGGCGGGTTCGTCTACGCGGCACAATTGACGCGGATCCAGAACGACTTGTTCGATCTCGGTGCCGATCTCGCCACCCCGGGCGAGGAATTCGCTCCCTCCGAGATGGTGCTGCGGATCGTGCCCGCACAAGTCCAGTGGCTCGAGGGCGAGATCGACGCGCTGAATGAGCGCCAGCCGCCGCTGACCAGCTTCATCCTGCCCGGCGGGAGCGAAGGCGCGGCGCGCGCGCATGTGGCGCGGGCGGCAGCGCGCCGCGCCGAACGCGCGATGACTGCGCTGGCTGAGGGGGATGCAATCAACCCGGCCGCGCTCGCCTATATCAATCGCTTGTCCGACCTGCTGTTCGTGTTGGCGCGCGCGATCAATGCGGCGGGGAGCGGCGATGTGCTGTGGGTGCCCGGCCAGAATCGCTAGCCAAGGTGCTTCGCCGCAGCTAACCAGCCGCCTTTGCTGCAAGTGCGAAGGATAAATCGATGCAGGTAGTGGGCGTAATCGGGGCCGGCCAGATGGGTTCGGGGATCGCGCAGACGATCGCCCAGCACGGCATCAAGGTGATGCTGTCCGACGTCGACATTGCGCTCGCCGAAAAGGGCAAGGCGGGAATCGACAAGGCGCTGACCCGGCTCGTTTCGCGCGACAAGCTCTCCGCCGCCGATGCCGAAGCCGCGCTGGCCCGGATCACGCCGGTGGCCGACTATGCCCCGATGGCTGAGGCCGATCTGATCATCGAAGCCGCGACCGAGCGTGAGGAAATCAAGCGCAAGATTTTCGAAGCGGTGGGCGCAGTGCTCGCCCCGACTGCGATCCTCGCCTCGAACACCAGCTCGATCCCGATCACCCGGATGGCCGCGAGCACGGCCGATCCCGCGCGCTTCATCGGACTGCACTTCTTCAACCCGGTCCCGGTGATGGGCCTGATCGAGGTTATCCCCGGCCTCGCCACCAGCGCCGATACCGTCGCGCGGACGCGGATGTTCGCCGAAAGCCTAGGCAAGCAAGTGGTTCAGGCCGAAGACGAGCCCGGGTTCGTGGTCAACCGCATCCTGCTGCCGATGATCAACGAAGCGGTGTTCGTGCTCGGCCAGGGTACCGCCAACATTGCCGATATCGACAAGGGCTGCCGGCTTGGGCTCAACCATCCGATGGGCCCGCTCGAACTGGCCGATTTCGTCGGGCTCGACACCTGCCTGGACATCGTGCGGGTGCTCTACAACACGACTGGAGATTCCAAGTATCGCCCGGCTCCGCTCTTGATGAAATACGTCGAGGCCGGGTGGCTTGGGCGCAAGACCGGACGGGGGTTCTATGATTATTCCGGCGAAGTGCCGGTTCCGACGCGCTAATGCATCGCCATGAAGTCGCTGCTCACCTTTAGCAAAAGCCGCCTCGCGAAAGGCACGGCGGTGGGCGTCTATGGCGTTGTCATCGTGCTGCTGGTCCAGCTGCTGTCAGTCCCGGTGCTGACCCGCAGCTGGGGTTTGGGCGGCTACGGTGCATGGGTGCTCCTCTATAGCGTACCGTCGCTGCTCGCGATGGCCGACCTGGGGCTGACCACCGCCGGGGCCAACGCCATGACCGAAGCGGTGGCGCAAGGCGACCGGCCGCGCGCGGCGCGGATCATGATGGTGCTGCGGCTGGTCACGGTCACCGCCGGACTGGGACTGCTCGCGCTGGCAGCCTTGGCCGTGCTGGTGGTGTTTCCAGATTCACTCGATTTCGGCAGCGCCCTGCCGCGCAGCCAAGCGGTAAATACCGCGCTGTTGCTGGCACTTTATGGCTTCCTCGCGCTACTCAACGGGGTGACCCTGGCGGCCTTCCGCGCGGCCGATGCGTTCGCTTCAAGCGGGTTCATATTTCACAACATCATGCTGGTTGAAGCGATCGCGGCGCTGACCGTCGCTTTCCTCGGCGGCAGTCAGGCGCAGGTTGCGCTGGCTTATCTGCTGGCGCGGCTGGCGGGAACATTGCTGCTGTCGCTGGCGCTGCGCCGTCATGCACCGTGGCTGCGGCAAGCGTCGTGGCGGATCGACCGTGCCGAACTGTCCAAACTGATCCGTCCGGCGCTGGCCGCACTGGTGCTGCCCGGCGCGCAGGCCGTGGCGATCCAGGGTTCGGTCATGGCGATCGGCGCAGTTGGCGGCCCGGCCGCAATCCCGGCCTTTTCGGTGGTTCGCACGCTCAGCCGGACCGCGCTGCAATTCGCCTTCCGCTTCAATATTGCTTCGATGCCGCGCTACACCGTGTTCGTAGCCCATGCGGACGAGCAGCGTGCCAGCCAACTGGTGGTGCTCAACCTGGCAGTAATAGCTGCGTTGGTTGTACCCGCAGCGCTGGGCCTGCTCCTGTTGGGGCAACCGTTCGTGCACTTGTGGACCGGTGGTTTGGTCCAGCCGAGTATGGCGCTGCTGGCGGTGCTGGTCGCTACGATGCTGGCCGATGCCGTGTGGGGTCCGCTTTCCAACCTGCTGCTGGCGGTCAACCGCCATGCCAGCTTCAGCTATTTCTTCCTGATCGCCTCGGTCGTCAGCGTGGCGGCGGGCGCGCTGCTGGTCGACCGGATGGGCGCACTGGGCATGGCCTGGGCGATGCTCGGGCTGGAAGTAGCGATGATCTTTCAGGTCTGGGCGGCCGCCTGGCGGCAGGGCGTGGTCAGCGGAGAAAAACTGCGCAGCGGCGCGGTTTCGCTGATTGCAGAGTTGCGCCACCGGCGAACTTCTCTAAACGATCCAGACACATGAAAGCAGTAATCCTCTGCGGCGGGCAAGGCACCCGCATCCGCGATGTCGCCGACGACATCCCCAAGCCGATGATCCGGATCGGCGACCGTCCGATCCTGTGGCACATCATGCGCACCTATGGCGCGGCGGGCATCAATGAGTTCGTCCTGTGCCTCGGCTACAAGAGCTGGGCGATCAAGGAGTACTTCCTCAATCTGCGCGCGCAGCTCGCTGACCTGACGATCTCGCCGGGCTGTCCGGGTAAGATCGACTATGGCGCCGCTGCCGACTTTCCCGAAGCCGCGTGGCAGATCGTGCTCGCCGAAACCGGGCTCGCCTCGCAAACCGGGGCGCGGCTGTGGAACGTGCGTGACCGGCTGGCCGGCGAAGAGCTGTTCTGCCTGACCTATGGCGACGGGGTGGCCGATATCGACGTGGCCGAAGTGGTCGCGTTCCACCGCAGCCACGGCAAGGCAGCGACCGTCACCGGGGTGCACCCACCGGGTCGGTTCGGGGTGATGACCGTCGATGGCGCGCAAGTGACCAGCTTTTCCGAAAAGCCCCAAACGGGCGAAGGCCTGATCAACGGCGGCTATTTCGTGTTTTCATCCAAAGTGTTCGATTTCCTCGACGCCGATCCGGGGTTGATCCTCGAGCAGCAGCCGCTGATGCGCCTCGCCGATGCGGGCGAGCTAATGCTGTTCGAGCATCACGGCTTCTGGCAGCCGATGGACACCTATCGCGAATGGCGGCTGCTGAATGACTTGTGGGATGGCGGCAACGCCCCGTGGCAACGCTAAGCCATGTTCGCTGAGGCTTATCGCGGCAAGACGGTGTTCGTCACCGGGCACACCGGCTTCAAGGGCTCGTGGTTGTGCCTGTGGCTTGAACAACTTGGTGCGCGCGTGGTGGGCTTCTCGCTTGCGCCGCCAACCGAGCCGAGCCTGTTCGAGCAAGCCGGGATCGCCGCCGGGATCGACCATCACATCGGCGATGTCCGCGATGCGGCAGCACTGAGCGCCGCGCTGGCCGCAGCCCGGCCGGACTTCGTGTTCCACCTCGCCGCCCAGCCGCTGGTGATCGACAGTTACGCCGCGCCGGCCGAAACCTTTGCCACCAATGTCACCGGCTCGATCAACCTGATGGAAGCGGTGCGGTCGAGCGGCATGCGCGGCGCGGTGGTGATGGTGACCACCGACAAGGTTTATCTCAACCGCGAGTGGGAACACGCCTACCGCGAAGACGACCCGCTCGGCGGGCACGATCCCTACAGCGCGAGCAAGGCGGCGATGGAGATCGCGGTGGCGTCGTGGCGGGCGAGCTTCTTTGATCCCGCCAAGGCGAGCGAACACGGTGTCCACATTGCCACCGCCCGGGCCGGCAATGTGATCGGCGGGGGCGACTGGTCGGCCAACCGGCTGGTGCCCGACCTGATGCGTGCTCTAGCCGGAAACGCCCGGCCGACCTTGCGCAACGCGGGCTCGCTCAGGCCGTGGCAACATGTGCTTGAACCGCTTGCGGGTTACCTGTGGTTGGGCGCGCAGCTCGCCGGTCCGCAGGGTGAGCGCTATGCGCAAGGCTGGAACTTCGGCCCGCAGGCGACTGACGTGCGCAGCGTCGGCGAACTGGCCGACGCGGTGCTGGCCGCCTGGGGCGCGCCCGGCTGGACCGACGCAACCCAGGCCGGGGCGCTGCACGAGGCCGGGCTGCTGCGGCTGGCGATAGACAAGGCGGTCGGTCAGCTCGGCTGGCGTCCGGTGTGGGATTTTGCCGAAACCACCGCGCGCACTGCCGGGTGGTACAAGGCGGTGACCGCACGGCCCGAAACGGCCCGCGCCGCCACGCTCGCCGATCTCACTGCCTACATCGCCGCCGCCACCACGCTGGGACTGTCGTTTGCCGCGTGAGGTGCCAGAGCGCCCTGCTTGACCAGACAGCAGCGCTGCCGCTGGCCGGGCAGCGCGTCTTGCTCACCGGCGCGAGTGGGTTTCTGGGCTGGCAGGTAGCGCGCCAAGGATTGGTCGCGGGAGTTGAGGTCCATTGCCTTGGCCGATCGCCCGGACCCGAAGGTTCCTACCATCACGCTGCGGACCTGACCGACCGGCAAGGCGTTGCCGAAGCCGTTTCTGCGATTGTTCCGCAGGCTGTCATCCACTGTGCTGCGCCAGGCGTGGCTTACGGTTCAGCCGTTTTGGCAGACATGCTGGCGGTTGCGGCGCTGGGCAGCGAAGCGCTGCTTGATGCCTGCGCCCGTTTGCCGGAGCCACCGCGCATCGTGCTGGTCGGCTCGGGGTTCGAATATTCCCCGGCAGGCCATGCCGTCAGTGAGGACTGGCCGATCGTTCCGGCGGGCAGCCAGTACGGTGCGGCCAAGGCCGCGGCGGCCTGCGTTGCCGGCGCATTTTCAGACCGGCTGGCGATGACCTTGCTGCGCCCGTTCCACATCTATGGTGCCGGCGAAGCACCCCGGCGGATCGGCCCGTTCATTATCGCGGAGGCACTGGCCACCAGGCCGGTCGAACTCACGAAATGCGAACAGCGCCGTGATTTTCTCCATGTCGATGATTGCGCGGCGATGCTGTGGGCGGCGCTCGCTGCGGCCGAGCCCGGGCCTGGCCTGACCGTCAACAACCTCGGGTCGGGGCAGCCGATCGCCTTGCACTCGTTCGTCGAAGCGCTCGTCGGAGAGCTTGCAGGGCGCGGGGTAACGGCCGATTGCAGAATCGGAGCGCTGCCCTACCGCGCAGCCGAACCGATGGTCAGCTTGCCCGACATGGCGCGCTGGAATGCCCGGGTCTTGCGCGGTGCGCGCATCGGCCTGGCCCAAGGCGTTGCCGACCTTGTTACGCAGGAGCTTGCCCGATGCGCTTGATCGACCAAATCCGCTTCCTTCCCCGTCGGCTGATCGCCGACCAGCGCGGCTGGTTCCTCAAGGTCATCGATGGCGGCGAGGAAGGACTGCCCGGCGCAGTGGGCGAGGTTTATCTGACCATGGCGATGCCGGGGCAGGCGCGCGGCAATCACTACCACCCCGCTTGCGCCGAATGGTTCACGATTGTCGAAGGCCGCGCGCAGTTGCTGGTAGCCGATCCCCAGTCTGGCGAGCGCGCGCAATGGACGCTCGATGCGGCCGATCCGCAGACCGTCTACATGCCCGCTGGCCTGGCTCACGTGTTCGTCAATCCGCCCGAGGCGGAAGGCAATTTCCTGCTGATTGCCTATGCCGCCAACCGCTACGATCCAGCCGATACGATCCCGTTTCCTGTGGCATGACCGCGCCGCTGATCTCGATTGCCTTGCCGGTGCGCAACGGTGCGGATTACCTCGCTGCCGCGCTCGATTCCGTGCTGGCGCAGACCTTTTCTGATTTCAACTTGCACGTTTCTGATAACGCATCTGACGATGGAACTGCCGATATCCTGGCTGACTATGCCGCACGCGATCCGCGCATCAAGGTCTCGCGCAGCGTCGAGCCGCTCAGCCAAGTCGCCAACATGAACCGCGCGGTCGCACTGGCGGGGACGCAGTGGGTCCGGATGCTGTGCCACGACGACCTGCTCCGTCCCGATTGCATGGCGCAGACCTTGGCGGCGGTGAAATCATTCGATGGCACGCGGGTGGCGCTGATCGGCAATGATGAGCGCCATCTGTTCGCCAATGGCTATTGCACGCCTACGGCGGATGCCAAGCCGCTGCAGTGGTTTAGCGGTGGCGAAGTTCTCAAACGACGCTTCTCGGGCGCTGGCGAAGCCGTGGTCCTTCCATCGATTACCACCGCGACATTCCGCAAGTCGGTGTTTGAAGAAATGGACGGATTTGACGATCGCTGGGTTCATTTTGATATTTTCCTGTGGTTTAGGTTTCTGACCGAATGGGACTACGGCTGGGTGTCTTCGCAACTGTCCATCAACCGGATCCATAGCCGCCAGGTCGCCGTCGATGCGCGCAGTGAGCTGCGCTCGGTGCTCGATTATCAGGCTTTCATTCCGCACTTCATCGATAAATTCGGTGACAAGCTGGATCTAACAAAGGCTGAGCGCGCGCGGGGCAAGCTGTTACCATTGGGGGTGGCGGCGACGACAATAGCGGTCGAATTGCAAGCCAGCCGCCTGAAACGGGTGATGCGCGGATTGCGCGTCCTGCCCGTCCAATGGCTGCCCTTGCTGGTTCCGCTGGTCGCCCGCGCCGTTTTAAAAGAACGCCGACGGCTCAAAACGCTGCGAGCTCACGTCCCGGCAAAATTGATCTACCCCTAGTACTGAAATACCGACGACATAAGGACCGAACCTTGACCGAATCCCAAGCCCAATCCGATGCAGCTGCACGCTTTTATCAGCGCAATTTTGAACAGCTAGGCTCCATTGGCCAAGCGGACAATTTCACCTCTGAGCCCGCAATCCGGCAGGGCACGCATCGCTACTCATCGGTGTTCAATCACCTGTCCGTCAATCCGGGGAAAGTGGTTGTCGAAATGGGCTACGGTGGTCGCGGAATCCTCGAATTTCTCGCACCTTTCGTGCGGGAGTATCACATTGTCGATATCGTTGATCGGACCGGCGCCTTGGACTTGCCGGACAATGTCCATGCCTATCAAGCGAACCTCGATAACCGATTTCCGTTCGAAGACGCACAGTTCGATTGCCTAATCGCGCTGATGGTGATCGAACATATGTACGATCCGTTCCATGCCTTCAGCGAAGCGGCACGGGTGACCCGCCCGGGCGGAGACCTGTTCATCAATCTTCCCAACGTCGCCTCGCTCAAGTGTCGGCTGCAGTTGTTGTTTGGAAAAATGCCCATAACCTCATCGTCGAAGTGGTTCGATAATCGGGAATGGGACGGCAATCACCTGCACTATTTCACGGTGGCAGACGTTAGGCGGCTTGGTCTGCTAAATGAACTCGACCTGATCGAGGTAGGGCCAGTGGGACGGGCAATACCGTTAAAGGCAATCCGGCCGGAGTTGTTCTGCCACGAGATTACCTATCACTTCAAAAAGACCGAACGTCAGGTTTCGGCCTGAATTGCCGCAGATCAAGCTCGCGTATTCTGCTGGTAAACCTGCGCTGCATGCGTGGCAATCGAGTGCCGGAAATCGCTCCAGCCCCAGCGCGCTGCTTCGGCGCGAATGGCCGAAGGGTCAAGCTTTCGCGAAAGCTTGCGTTGCGCGATGGCGGTGAGCGCTGTCGCTAGCACCTCAGGCTCGCCGGGCGGGACAATCGTGGCCGCATCTTGGGACAAATTTATGTCCGGCAGACCGGTGTTCTGCGTCCCCAGCACATGGCATCCTGCAGCGAGGGCTTCAAGGTACACAAGCCCGAATCCTTCGATTAGCGAGGGCATTACGAAGGCGTCGGCACTGGCGAACAATTCATCAAGCGACGCTCTGCTCTGTTGGCCAAGAAGCCTGACACCCCGCAAATCTAGCATCGCTGCAATGCCCGGATCGATCAAATAGCTGACCACCGTGAGCTGGCAATTGTCCAATGCTGCAATGCGCCAGGCTTCGGCCAAATGATGCAAGCCCTTTCGCTGAACGCCTTGCCCGACAAACAGGAACTGACATGGGCCTTCGAGCCGTGGCTTGAGCGCAGTGACTGGCGGTGGCGAACCGTAAGGAATGACTGCAATCCGTTCTTCGGGACAGCCGGCATGAACCAGCGTGCGCCGGGTCATGCTGCTTGCACAAACCACCGCATCCGCAAACCGCCAGCTTTCACGCAGTGACTCTGTCGCTGCAACTTCGAGCTCACGTTCGAAAGACCATGCGACCTGTGGATAGCGAGCCAAATCGCTAGCAAGTATATCAAGCGCCAAAGTCGGATGAGGGTGATATTCAAAATCGATTATCGGACACCCCGCAGCAAGTTTTGGGGGTCCGTCGAAGTATGACGAATAGGCATAAAGACCAGTCTGCCGTTGCCGTGCTAGCTTTGCAGCCGAGTATGCTAGCATGCGATCAGTTCGGGCAAAAACCCTTTCAATTGGTCGCTTGAGCAGTGCTCCTCCGTACTGGACAATAGAAGCCAGTAAATGATTGTGCACTCGTTTGGAGCTTAACCCCTCGCGACTGCGCTTTGCCAGAGGGCCGCGCAGCCATGCCGGCACCCAATCGGGACAATAAATGTCTGTGACAAGTTTTTCAAGAAGCCCAGCTTCTTCGAGCGCCAGTGCAACTTCGTAGTTGTCGCGACCGCGGTTGTGGACACACACAAACCCTTTGCCCGAGTGCCGATCTCTCATCATTTAATGCATCTAGCCGGTTGACCGCCAGGTTGCGACCGCAATTTCTGTTTTTACCAAATAGCATTTTCCATTTTCCTACACCGAACCATATGGGTTAGTTAGCCGTTCCTGATTCGCCCAGATTCGCCAAGGAACCACCATGCCAACACCTATCCAGAACCCCGCCGGCTACGCGATTCCGCGCGCCATCGCTTATGCCGACACCGACGGCTCGATGCTGCAGGTCAGCAATGCCGCGCCCTTGCCGGTTGCCGTAACCTCCGGCGGCGGCACGGCCGCCACCACCCCGCTCACCGGCACCGCCGCAACGACATCAGTGGTCGGACCTTACCAGCCGGCGATCGGCCGCGCGGTGATGCTGCTGCTCACCGGCACCTGGACCGGCACGGTCAAGGTCATGCGCTCGGTCGATGGCGGTACAACCAAGCAGCCGCTGACCATCAATGGCACCACCTGGGGCCAATTTACCGCCAACTGCTGCGAGGCGGTGTGGGACGAAAGCGAGAGCGCGGCCCGGTTCTACCTCGACATCACGCTCGCATCGGGCAGCGTAACCTATCGGGTGGCCCAGTGAGCGCCGACATCGTCGCGCGGGGCCTCGCCGCCGCGCAGGCTCGCTCGGGCAATACCGCCGCACTGGTCAGCGCTGTACGCAGCAATGGCTTTTTCGCCGTGCCGGGCAGCCGTCTCGCCGCCAACGACACCCCGGTGATCGTGGTCGGTGCGGCCGGGGTTGGCTCGACGATCAATGCCAACGCGGCGGTGAGCCCTGCGGTGCTCGCCACTGACAGCCGTCTCAAGTGGCTGTCGGGTCCGACCAGCGCCGATGGTTCGGGCTGCTGGTTGCCGCGCGGCGCATGGTACGGGACGGCGCGGACCACGCAGTACGCCAGCCTCGAATTCGTCCACACCGGCACCACCTTCGAATTCAGCTGCCTGGGTTCATTCAACACCGCCACCAGCAATATGCGGGTGCTGATCAACGATATTGCGATGGCGCCGTTTACCGTGACCCCGGGCGATGGCCAGTTTCACTTGGTCAAGTTCACCTTCCCCACATCGAGCACACGGCGCATTCGGGTTGAAGGCGCCGGCGGCAAATTCCGCGGGGTCAACGTAGCCAGCCCGTCCGAGCTTTCGGGCAGCGGCCGCAACTACCCGCTGATCAGTGTACTGGGCGACAGTTTCGCCGAAAGCACCGGTGCAGCGCTGCCCCAAGACGGCGAAGCGGTCGCCCTGGTGCGCGCGCTCGGCGGCAATATCGCGCTGGGCGCGGTTGGCGGAACCGGGATTATCAACCCCGGCTCGGGCGGCAAGGTCGCGTGGACCGATGCGACCCGGATGACCGATCTGACCATGCTCGGCGCGACCGATTCGGCGCAGGGGCTCAGTCCTGCACCGGCACTGGGCATCGTGCTGATGTCGATGAACGACCAGGGCCTCGCCTCAACCCTGTGGTCGCCGTTCGGCGCAAGCTACCAGGCGGCGATCAACAATCGCTGCTGGACGTTGATCGATGCCTGGCAGAACGCCAATCCGGGCAAGCCGCTGATCTTCTTCGGCCCGACCTGGCCCTCGGGCGACCCGGTGCTCGACATCTACCGGATCCGGGACGCAACCCAGGAAGCTTGTTGGGGGGCGGCACGCTCGAACGTCTGGTTCATCGATCGGCTGAACCCGCTGCCATCGCTGCGCAGCGGCGCCAACAGCTTCGTCAGCACCACCGGCACCACCACCAATGCCTCAACCTCGATCACCGCGATCCCCTCGACCACCGGGTTGGTCGCTGGCGCGGGGATCGAGGGCACCGGGATTACCCCCGGCGCGCGCGTGGCCACGATCGTATCGAGTACGGCAATCACGATCGATCCGCCGGCGACAGCGACCGGTACCGCGGTGGCGTTGATGTTCCGCAACACCCACTCCGCGCTGTACGGTTTCGGCCCGGCTGACGGAACCCATCCGGGCCAACCGGGACACAGCCTCGACGCGCTGTGGATGGCGCGCGAGGCGCGGCACCTGATCCTGACCGAATTCGCCTGACCTTAACCCCCGGAGACCTCACTGCATGGCCGACTTCCTGTTCAACGACATCATCAACCAGAACCTGCGGACGGGGACCGATATCGTCCAGACCAGTGGGCGGGATGCGATCGGGGTAGCGCCGTGGCGCTATGCCTGTGACGCCCTCGCCACGGCCGCTTTGCAAGCCGCACATCCGCGGTTTGTCGCCCGGTCGAGCAACGGGCGCTACTGGCGCGCGCTCCCCGAAGCGGGACGGATCGCGGTCGAGGTGGGCGGGGCCAAGGGCGATGGCCTGACCGACGATGGACCCACGATCCGGGCCGCATATGCTTATGCAAATGCAGTCGGCGCCCGCGCGGTGAGCTTCGGTTCGGCCAAATACCGCGCCGAACCGATCTTGCCGGCCGAGCAGCTTATCGTCGGGGCTCCGCCGGTGCAGCTGATTACCACCAGCAGTATCCAGGATTTCGGCGGAGCAAGCTTCACCCGCCAGGTCGGCGGACGCGGCCTGGTCTATCATCCGGCCAATGTCGCCCCGATCATCGACCTGCCGCTGGCCGCCGATGTCATGCCCGGCGCGCGCGAGTTTGCCTTGCTGCCCGGCAGCGGGGCGCAGCTGGCGCCCGGCGACACGGTGGTGTGGCAACTCGGCGAGTTCCCCTACGATACGCCCGAGACGCCCAACTGGTCATTCGCCACGGTCGAGGCGGTCACCGGCGACACGGTCAGGCTCGACCGGCCAAGCCCCGAAGGCCTGGCCCTGTCGGCGGTGACCGGGGCCAACAAGCGGCTGCGCAAGCTCAACGTCCTGCGCGGCCTAGTGATCCGCGACCTGACGCTGGACGGGACACTGGCAGAAGACGGGGTCAACCTGAGCTACGTCGAACGTGCGCGCATCGAGCGAGTCGGGGGGCGCAATATCGGAGCCGGGACGGTCGTGGCGCAATACTGCGATGGCCTGACCATCGAGGATTGCTGGCAGGAGGGCACCACGCTCACCCAGGCGAGCTTCGGCAGTGCATTCAATTTTGCCGAATGCCGCAACGTGATGTTGTTTCGCCCGCGGACCAGGGCGACACTCAGCCTACTCAACGCGGAAGCGGGGGCGCAGGTCACCGTGATCGGGGGACGCTTCGAAAACACCATGACCAATGCGCAGGGTCAGTCGCTGGGATCGCAAGTGGTGGTGATCAACGTGCTGGGACGAGCCAGTGCGACCGTTCATGACCTGACCATCACTGGGTTCGGCGGATACCGGCTGCTGGAAACCAGTAATGGTCAGCTCGGCTACGACGGGTCGGCGTTGTTCAGCGGAACCCTGCGGCTCAATCACCCGACTGCGCCTTACAGTGTGCCCTTGAACGGGGTCACCGGCACGCTCGACCTGACCATCGCCGGGACCCGCGAGATCTACAATTTCGAGCGGTTGCGCCATTGGCGCAAGCGCTTCGTGCTGCGCGATGGCGAGTATCGCTATGCCTTTGGCCCAGCCGGGCTGCTGGCACGGGCGCGCGTCTATGCGACGCCCGGGGTCAGCGTCGGCGCGGGCAGTCAGCTGACTGGGCTGTGGCTCGGGCGGGTGGGCAACAACGGTTCGAACCTGGCCGACGGCGTAACGCGGGAAATCGAACCCGGACGCGATGTCAACGTCGCGACTTACGCAGGCGATGTCGGCGGCGCATTGTGGACGCTGCGCAACCAGCCGCTGTCGCTGCTGTGCACCACGGCGGCCAATGCCGGGCTCAATGCCGCGAACGAATTCGTCGAGTTCGAAGGCTGGTTCGCCGAGCAGGCCGACCTTGATGTAACGCTGAGCGAAGATGCCTACCGCATCGCCGGGGTCGAGCAGGATCCGCTCGAAGCCTGGCTGCCCGGTTATGATCTCCCCGCGATCGCCGCCGGGGCCAGCCTGACCGTGACCGTCCCGGTGCCCGACATGCTGCCGACCGACTTCATCGATTCGGTGCGCTTCGTCGGCGGGTTTGGTGGGCTTGAGCTGCGCGGGGCAGAGCCGGTTGCCGGGGCGATCAAACTGATCCTCGCCAACCCGGGGTCAAGTTCGATCGATCGCACTCCCACCGACCTGGGCATCGCCTTCCACCGCGAGGTCTCCGGGAACTAGCGTCCGGGCAAATTTTCCCTTGCTCGGCGCGGACTTGCGGCTATTTCGGGGCCGGGCCGGACGCGCCGGGCAAGGGAGTTTCGCAAACAATCATGGCGGCCAGCAAGTCACGCCCCATCGCCGTGTTGTTCGCGCAGTTTTCGGCCTATCACATCGATCGCTGCCAGGCGGTGGCGCACCGCTTTGCCGGCCGCGCCGACGTGCTCGCGGTGGAAGTGGCGACCAGCTCGGCGACTTATGCCTGGGAAGCCTCGGGCGCGGTCGATGGCGCACGCAAGCTCACGCTGTTCCCGGGGCAAAGCTATGACAGCGTGGCCTGGCCGCGGCGGCTGTGGCACCAGCTCAGGGCCTTGTGGCGCTGCGACAGCGTGCTGATCGGGATCGGCTACAACGAACCCGATATCATCGTGCTCTCGTGGCTGCTCGCACTGCTTGGGGTGCGGGTGATCATGCTGAGCGAATCCAAGTTTGACGACAAGCCGCGCCGCGCCGGCTTCGAACTGGCCAAGGCGCTGATCCTGACGCCGTACCGCGCGGCGATTGTCGGCGGGCACCGCCATGTCGCTTATGTCCGGTTCCTCGGCTTCCGCCGCCGCCTGGTGCTGCCGGGCTACGACACGGTCGATCTGGCGCGGGTCCGGGCGATGGGCGGCGGCGTAATGGCACCGGATGGCGCGGCTTTCGCTGCGCGCGATTTCATCTTCGTCGGCCGCTTCGTCGACAAGAAGGACCTGGTCGAACTGGTCGAAGGCTACGCGCTTTATGCCGCGGCTGCCGGCACCGCCGCGCGGCGGCTGGTGCTGATCGGCGCCGGGCCGGAAGAGGCCGCGATCCGCACCCGCGCCGCTGAACTGGGCGTCGCCGGTTTGGTCGACTTCCCCGGCTTTCTCGGCGCCGAAGCGGTCGCGCAGCGGCTGAGCCAGGGGCTCGCCCTGGTCTTGCCCAGCGGCGAGGAGCAATGGGGCCTGGTGGTCAACGAAGCGCTGGCTTTCGGGCTGCCCGCGCTGATCTCGCCCGCGGTCGGCTCGGGCGACCTGCTCGTGCGCAACCTGGTCAACGGGTACGTGATCGAACTTAACGCGCCCGCTGGCCTTGCCGCAGCGATGGCGGCACTGGCGGGCGACGAGGACCGTTGGCGGGCGATGGTCGCCGCGTCGCACGAGCGCGCCTGGCTGGGCGATACCGAACGGTTGGCCGATGCCGCCGAAGCCCTGATCGCTCCCGGCAACGCGGAGGCTGCAAAAAGAATCTCGCAGATGCAGCAATCGATGGCTTGCCCGGCGAGCCTGCGCTAGGCATAGCTGGCCAGCTGACGCCCCTTGCCCAAACCTGGAAATTCCCTTTCATGACCGTAGCTTCCCGGCCCGTCCGATACTCCACCAAGAAGCGCGTGCTGGTCACCGGCGGCGCCGGGTTCATCGGCTCGCACCTCTGCGCCCGGCTGCTCGAACAGGGCCACCAGGTACTCTGCGTCGACAACTTCTTCACCGGCACCCGGGCCAATGTCGGCGCGCTGCTCGGCCATCCCGATTTCGAGCTGATGCGCCACGACGTCACCTTCCCGCTGTTTGTCGAGGTGGACGAGATCTACAATCTCGCCTGCCCCGCCTCACCGGTGCATTACCAGTTCGATCCGGTCCAGACGACCAAGACCAGCGTGGTCGGCGCGATCAACATGCTCGGTCTCGCCAAGCGGCTGCGCGTGCCGGTGCTGCAGGCCTCGACCAGCGAAGTGTACGGCGATCCGGCAATCCACCCGCAGGTCGAAAGCTATTGGGGCAACGTCAACCCGATCGGCCCGCGCAGCTGCTATGACGAGGGCAAGCGCTGCGCCGAGACGCTGTTTTTCGACTATCACCGCCAGCACCAGCTCAAGATCAAGGTCGCGCGGATCTTCAACACCTATGGCCCGCACATGCACCCCAACGATGGCCGGGTGGTCTCCAACTTCATCGTCCAGGCGCTGCGCGGCGAGGATATCACGATCTATGGCGACGGCCAGCAGACCCGCTCGTTCTGTTATGTCGACGATCTGGTGCGCGGACTGATGGCCCTGATGGCGACCGGCGATACGGTGACCGGCCCGATCAACCTTGGCAATCCGGGCGAATTCACCATGCTCGAACTGGCCCAGCAGGTGATCGAGCAGACCGGCAGTTCGTCCAAGCTGGTGTTCCAGCCGCTCCCGCAAGACGACCCGCGCCAGCGCCAGCCCAATATCACCCGCGCTAAGGCCGATCTCGGCTGGGACGTAACTGTGCCGCTGCGAGATGGCCTTACGAAGACCATCGACTATTTCCGTGGGGTGGTTGCGGTCGATGCCTGACCGAACCAAGTTGGAGCGCGCCATGATACCAGATATCGACTTGATATGCCCGACCTGCGCTGCACCGCTCAAATTGACTGCTGGTTCGGCGTGTTGTGATGAAGGTCACATATTTCCCATCGAAAATGGGTTGCCGATCCTAATTGATGACGAGAAAAGTGTTTTCAGCCAAAGCGATTTCCAGAGCGTATCCGATACATTCTTTGTCCAGCCCCAGACACGCGCACGAACGGTGGCAAGAAAATTAGTAGGTAAATTCCTCCCCGACATCTTGCTGAATTTGACGGCGAAGAAGAACTACGCCCAGCTTGCAACCTTGCTAAAACAGCGGAGCGAACCAAAAATTCTCATCGTTGGATGCGGCGATCGAGCGCGATGGATGGAAGAGTTTGTCTCGCATTCTTGCTTCAATTTTGTAGAAACAGATGTGTCATTCGGCCCCCGCGTGCAAATCATCTGCGATGGCCACGACCTGCCGTTTGCAGATGAAACATTTGATGCGGTTGTTACTCAAGGCGTTCTTGAGCATGTCGCGGATTCTGACCGGGTCGTAGAAAATATCCATCGTGTCCTCAAAAAGGATGGCATGGTTTTTGCCGATTCACCATTCTTGGTGCCAGGCCATTTTGCACCCTACGACTTCCGGCGGTTTACCATAGTCGGACACCGAAGACTTTTTCGGTCGTTTACCCTGATTTCGGAAGGAATGTCATTCGGGCCAGCTGCATCGCTGACTTGGACCATGAAAGAGTTCGCGATTGCTTTGACGCCTACCAGAAATGGCAAAGCAATTGCTGGATTTATGGTCCATATCCTATTTTTCTGGATCAAATACTTTGATTATATTCTGATCAACAACCGAGATGCATTCGATGCTGCTTCGGGTTTTTATTTCATGGGCACGAAGTCCGAAAAAACACTTACCGATAAACAGATTGTTGCCTTTTATCCTCGTAAGTAGTGTCATCTTGGCCGGACCAACTTGCGGTTCAGCATCTGACGAACCGGCAAATCTACCCATTTTACTCAAAGCCAAGCCAGCGCCAGCGAAACAAGCAGATAGGCAGGTGCAATAGCGAAATTGGAGAGGCCTGCCTTTCTCGCAGCAAATTGGCAGGCATGCGCTATCGGAACGTGTATTGCGTAAAGCGCATAAGAGAGTTCGCCGGCCAATGCAGCAGCGGGCACGAGCAATCGGTGCGGCTCAATCTTGCTTCCCACGAAGACAAGAACAGGCGAAAGCAGCAAGATGAAGGTCAGATCAAAAACGATCCGCTTTTCAATTAGCACCGCGACAATCATGAGTAGCAGCAGGACAACGAAGCAAATAGCTGCCGATTTTTTGGCGGATCGATCATTCGCGCCCGATATCCGAGCGATCACAACCCCTGCTGTGAACGAAAACGCGGTTCGCAATAAACCTACATACCAACCGTCCCAATAAGCGCCCGCTGACGTTGCCGCTTCGCCTTCACCAAGCAATCGAAGTCCGCCCGAGGTGATTTGGTAATGAAAGACGGCCACCGTCAGCACCAGCCCCGCGATAAGCGCAAGGATGGCAAGCGCGAAAGTCCGCATTCTTGTCAGGATGATAACCAACGCCAAATTTGCCAGCACTTCAAAAAACAGAGACCAAGCAGGGCCGTTTAACGGGAAAAGTCCCCGACTGAACGGCGATGGCATCATCAATGTGTTGAAGGTCAGACCTCCAAGGAATTCCGATAGTGTCATGTGATTCTCGGAACCGCGCAGCAGCCGTTGCAGCGTGAATACCGTTCCGATCGCAATGCCCACCGCATAAAGGGGGTAGAGGCGCACGCTCCGGATCAGCATAAATCGGGCGATTCCGAGACCCATTTTGAACCGCGGCTCATATGTGCGGACAAGGACAAAGCCCGAGAGGACAAAGAAGAAATCGACCGCCAGGTAACCACCCGGCATGAGAACTCCGTCAAGATGAAACAGCGCTACGGCGATGGCCGCCATGCCACGCAGGCCGTCCAGAGTGATGAAACGTTCACCTTTGGTGGGAATGGGCGCTGCGACACTGCAGACGTCGCTCGGTACCGGATGCGAGCGCGTAAAATTTCCTATAAAATGAGCTTTATGCCCACAAGGACATTGGGTCAATTTGGAAACGACTGGTTCGGGCAAAGGTTGCTTTGGGGCTTCAGGGCTGGCAAACGGCAAAGGCTGATTGGCCGATTTCAAACAAGGCGAAGGTAAGTTCATGTACGAAGCGGCGCTTGCCCTGTCGGTCGTCTGCTTTGTGGTGGTGATGGGCTACTTCGTGCGCAGCCCGTCGTTCAGCATGTTCCACCCGCTGACGTTCTATTCCGCCTTTCACGGCTTCATTTTCGTGTTTCGGCCGATCGTGGCGCGGATCAATGACTTTACTCTGGTGTACCGGAGTTACCAGTTCACTCCTTCGCCCAGCGACAAGTTGACGGTCATCCTTGCCGCCAACCTGGGCTTTGTGGCGTTCGCGTTCTTCTGCTTGTTGTCGGGCAATGTGGCGATGCGATTCAAGCAAGATAGCTTTGCGAACGCCGAGCGCGACCGGCTGAAACCGCTGCTGTTCTGGGTGCTGGCCGTGTGCGTGCCAATCGGCATCTATTCCCTCAGCAAGGTATGGGCTGGTGCGACGACGACCGGCCTTGGCTACGATGCGATGGTGATGGATGCGGGGACCGGAACCATCGTCAATACGCAGGGTAATGGCTACCTGGCCGAAGCGCAGCTGATGCTGGCCAGTTGCGGCGCCCTGATCGCATGGGTGTTCCGCTTCCGCTTGCTCGCCCTCCTGCCGCTGATCGGGTTTGTGGTATTTCGCGCCGGCACCGGCGGGCGCGGGCCGTTCGTGACCGCGCTGGTCACGGTCGGACTGCTCTATCTTTATGAACATCGTCGCCGAATGCCCAGCCTGCGGATTATCGCACTGCTGGCGGTCGTGGTGCTGATCTTCAGTAGCGTGGGCAATGATCGCGGGCTGACGATCCGCAAGGCGCTCGGCAACGACACGGCTTCGTCTGTCTTCTACCAGACCCGCGCCAACGAACGCCTCTTTGAAGGCATGGATTTCGCCAATCTCGAGTATTTTGAATACCTCGTTTACGCGATCCCGCAGCGCACGCACACTTACGGTTATTTCATCGACACGCTACAGGTGTTCACCGAGCCGGTGCCGCGCATTCTCTGGAAAAACAAGCCAATCGGAGCTCCGTTCAACCGCATCAACCTGCTCGATTACGGCAGGGCAGTCGGGATGACCCGGTCGCTGCCCGGCCAAGGGTGGTATTCGCTGGGTTGGCTTGGTGTGGTCATCTGGTGCGGGTTATGGGGCTATGTGCTCGGCTGGATCTACCGCAAGTTTGCCGAAGGTCCGCAAAGCACATTCAAAGTTGCGGGTTACATGATCTTCGTCCCGATTCTGATCGTCGCGTTTCGCGATGGCCAGCTCATTACGGTGTTGCGCCAAGGGCTGTTCTACCTTGGCCCGGTGGCGCTGTGGTACTGGCTGGCGCGATGGCTCGGCATGCCGAGTGCGGCGGCGATGCGCGCTGCTGCCATGCGCCGGTTGCGGCGGCGGAACGAAAGCGATGCGGCAGCGCCGGACCCGCGACCCAATCCAGCGCTCGCCGCGCTGCCAGCTGCCGTGCAGCGCCGCCGCGCCGCGCTGTTGGCTGAACCGGAACCTCCGGCCGAGCCCCACCGCGCGTGACCTTGCCGCTCGACGGGTTGCGGATCGGCTTGCTCACCGCCGCGGCCTCGCGGCTGGGCGGCGGGGTGGCCGAGGCGGTGATAATCCAGGCGGCGATGATCCGCGAACTGGGCGGCGAGGCGGTGGTCTTTGCGCTCAAGGACGCGCACAGCGAAGCGGATCGCTCGCGCTATGCGCCCGGCAAGGTGCACTTCCATGCGGTGCGCGGACCGGCCCAGATCGGTTATGCGCCGGGCTTGACCAGCTCTCTGCTTAGCGCCGAGCTCGATTGCCTGCACCTGCACGGGATCTGGATGTATCCGTCGCGCGCCGGGGCCGGCTGGGCCAGGACCACCAAGCGCGGCTATATCATCTCGCCCCACGGGATGCTCGATCCGTGGATCACCGCGCGGGGCCGCTGGAAAAAGGCGCTGGCCCGCCCCGGCTACGAGCGGGCAGGATGGCGCCGCGCCAGCTTCTTCCATGCCCTGACCGCGCGCGAGGCCGCCGATATCGCAAGCGAGAGCGGGCGCAGCGATAGCGTGGTGATTGCCAATGCCGCGCCGCCGGTCGGAGCGGAAAACCTGACACCGCGCAGCCCCCTGTTCGCCTATATTGGCCGCATCCATTCGAAGAAGAACCTGCTCGCACTGGTCGCAGCGTGGTCGCAGCTCGATTTGCCGGTGGGTGCCAGCCTGACCATCGCCGGGTGGGGGGAAGCTGCCGATCTTGCCGCGCTGGAGGCGGCGGTCGCCGTGGCCGGACCGGCGGTGCGCTTCATCGGCCCGGTCTATGGCGCGGCCAAACACGACCTGTTGACGCAAGCGCGGTTCATGGTGCTGCCTTCGCTGAGCGAAGGACTGCCGATGGCGGTGCTCGAAGGCTGGGCAGCCGGCACCCCGACCATCATGACGAGCGAGTGCAATCTGCCCCAAGGATTTGCCGGCGGCGCGGCGATCGAATGCGGGGACAGCGCCGATGCAATTCTGGCGGCACTGAAGCAGGCGCTGGCGCTCGCTCCAGCTGATTGGCTGGCGATGTCAGCCAATGCCCGGGGGCTTGCCGCAGACTCCTTTTCAGTTGGATCGATTGCAGCGCGCTGGGGCGAAACTTATGCCCGCGCGATTGCCGCAGGCAACAAGGCCGTTCGATGACGCCGCTCGATGCCAGCAAGACCAGGCCGCTAGAAGGCGGAGCGAGCTTCTCGCTCGGCAACCGTCTGCTGCGGGTAGTGTGGATGGCGACATGGCTGGTCTTCGCCCGGTTTACCCCGCCCCCGCTGCACCGCTGGCGGCGGCTGGTGCTGCGGGCATTCGGGGCGAAGATCGGCGCGAGGGCGAGGGTTCATGGCAGTGCTTCGGTGTGGCTGCCGGTCAATCTCGAGCTGGGTGACAATGTTCTGATCGGCCCAGGGGTCAGGCTCTACAATCAAGGCCAGATCAGCATCGGCACGGCGAGCGTGATCTCGCAGCGCGCACATATCTGTGCCAGCACTCACGATCTGCATGATCCGCTATTTCAGCTGGTGTGCCGCCCGGTGGTGATCGGCGAGCATTGCTGGGTCGCCGCGGAGGCGTTTGTCGGACCGGGGGTGACGATGGGTGATCGCTCGGTGCTCGGCGCGCGCGGCGCGCTATTCAAGGATACCGAGCCCGATGCGGTTTACAGCGGCAACCCGGCCGCGTTCGTCAAGCAGCGCAAACTGCGCGAAGCTTAGGTGCCAAGCAAACGGGCCGGAGGGATTGCTCCCCCCGGCCCGCTGTTGCATTCGGACGTACTTGGTGATCGGACCTAGAAGTCCATCCCGCCCATGCCGCCCATGCCGCCGCCGCCCATGCCGCCCATGGCCGACTTGTCGTCAGGCTTGTCCGAGATCGCTGCTTCGGTGGTGATCAGCAGGCCGGCCACCGAGGCGGCGTCCTGCAGTGCAATCCGCACCACCTTGGTCGGATCGATCACGCCGGCCGCAACCAGGTTTTCGTAGACGTCGGTCGCCGCGTTGAAGCCCTGCGTTTCGTCGCCTTCGCGCAGCAGGTTGCCCGAGACCACCGCGCCATCGTGGCCGGCGTTGGTGGCGATCTGCTTGAGCGGGGTCGAGATCGCCTTGCGGACGATATCGATCCCCTTGGTCTGGTCATCATTGGCGCCCTTCATGCCTTCGAGGGCCTTGGTCGCATAGAGCAACGCGGTACCGCCGCCGGGAACGATGCCTTCCTCGACCGCCGCGCGGGTCGCATGGAGCGCATCGTCGACGCGGTCCTTGCGTTCCTTGACTTCGACTTCCGACGCGCCGCCGACCTTGATCACGGCAACCCCGCCGGCCAGCTTGGCCAGACGTTCCTGCAGCTTTTCCTTGTCGTAGTCGCTGGTGGTGGTTTCGATCTGGGCGCGGATCTGTTCGACCCGGCTCTTGATCTCTTCCGCCGAGCCTTCACCGTCGATAATCGTGGTGTTGTCCTTGTCGATGGTGACGCGCTTGGCCTGGCCAAGCATGGCCAGTGTCACCGATTCGAGCTTGATGCCGAGGTCTTCGCTGATCATCTCGCCCTTGGTCAGGATCGCGATGTCCTGCAGCATCGCCTTGCGGCGATCGCCGAAGCCCGGAGCCTTGACCGCAGCGATCTTGAGCCCGCCGCGCAGCTTGTTGACCACCAGAGTGGCCAGCGCTTCGCCTTCGATGTCTTCGGCGATAATCAGCAGCGGGCGGCCCGACTGGACCACCGCTTCGAGCACCGGCAGCATCGATTGCAGGTTCGACAGCTTCTTTTCGTGGATCAGGACATAGGGGTTTTCCAGCTCGACGGTCATCTTGTCGGGATTGGTGATGAAGTACGGCGAGAGGTAACCGCGGTCGAACTGCATGCCTTCGACGACATCGAGTTCGAACTCGAGCCCCTTGGCTTCCTCGACGGTGATCACGCCTTCCTTGCCGACCTTTTCCATCGCTTCGGCAATCTTG
>JANYGC010000090.1 GCA_025359425.1 Sphingomonadaceae bacterium | reverse complement strand
GCCAAGGGTCTGTCGATGACCCTGAAGCAGGCCAAGAAGTGGGTCGAAAAGGAACGCAAGGAAGTCTGGGACATCCTGGATGAAGTGATCCGCGAACACCCGGTGCTGCTCAACCGTGCGCCGACGCTGCACCGTCTGGGCATCCAGGCGTTCGAACCGGTGCTGATCGAGGGCAAGGCGATCCAGCTGCACCCGCTGGTCTGCTCGGCCTTCAACGCCGACTTCGACGGTGACCAGATGGCGGTCCACGTGCCGCTTTCGCTGGAAGCCCAGCTTGAAGCCCGCGTGCTGATGATGTCGACCAACAACATCCTCAGCCCCGCCAACGGCAAGCCGATCATCGTTCCTTCGCAGGACATGGTCCTGGGGCTCTATTACCTTTCGATGGACCGCCAGGGCGAGCCGGGCGAAGGCATGCTGCTGGCCGACATGGCCGAAGTGCACCAGGCCCTCGGCGTGGGCGCGGTGACGCTCCACTCAAAGGTTGTCGCCCGCGTGTGGCAGACCGACGAACAGGGCAAGCAGTTCCAGAAGCGGTTCGAAACCACGCCTGGCCGCATGTTGATCGGCGAGTGCCTGCCCAAGAGCCACACCGTCCCGTTCGACGTCGTCAACCGCCTTCTGACCAAGAAGGAAATCGGCGACGTGATCGATCAGGTCTATCGTCACACCGGCCAGAAGGACACCGTCCTGTTTGCCGACGCGATCATGGCGCTGGGCTTCCGCAACGCCTTCAAGGCCGGGATCTCGTTCGGCAAGGACGACATGATCATCCCCGACAGCAAGGTGGCACTGGTCGAAGAGACCAAGGCGCTGGTGGCTGATTACGAACAGCAGTATCAGGACGGCCTGATCACCCAGCAGGAAAAGTACAACAAGGTGATCGATGCCTGGAGCCGCTGCGGCGACCAGGTGGCGAACGCCATGATGGACGAAATCCGCGCGACGCCATTGGATGCGAACGGCCGTGAGGCGCAGGTCAACTCGATCTACATGATGAGCCACTCGGGCGCGCGTGGTTCACCAACCCAGATGAAGCAGCTGGCGGGTATGCGCGGGCTGATGGCCAAGCCTTCGGGCGAGATCATCGAAACCCCGATCATCTCGAACTTCAAGGAAGGGCTGACCGTCCTTGAATACTTCAACTCCACTCACGGCGCCCGCAAGGGCCTCGCGGATACCGCGCTCAAGACCGCGAACTCGGGTTACCTGACCCGCCGACTGGTCGATGTGTCGCAGGACTGCGTGGTGGTGATCGAGGATTGCGGGACCGAACGCGCGCTGGAAATGCGCTCGATCGTCCAGGGCGGCGCGGTAATCGCCTCGCTCGCCGAACGCATCCTTGGCCGCACCTTGGCCGAAGACATTGCCGACAAGGATGGCACGGTCATCGCCGGCAAGGGCGCACTGCTCGACGAAGCCGCAGTGGCTGCGATCGAAGCCACCGGGCTTCAGGCCGCGCGGATCCGCTCACCGCTGATCTGCGAAGCCGAACAAGGCGTTTGCGCAACTTGCTACGGCCGTGATCTCGCCCGCGGGACCCCGGTCAACATCGGCGAAGCGGTTGGCGTTATCGCCGCCCAGTCGATTGGCGAACCCGGCACCCAGCTGACGATGCGGACCTTCCACATCGGCGGCGCGGCGCAGGTCAACGAACAGTCGCACCTTGAGGCGATCTGCGATGGCTCGGTGACATACCGCGACATCCCGACCATCGTCGACAAGCGCGACCGCATGCTCAGCCTTGCCCGCAGCGGCGAGATTGTGGTGCTCGACAGCGAAGGGCGTGAGCGCGCGATCCACCGCGTGCCTTACGGTACTCACCTGCTGTTGAAGGACGGGTCGAAGGTCAAGGAAGGCCAGCGGCTCGCCGAATGGGATCCGTTCACCACCCCGGTGATCACCGATCAGTCCGGCATTGTGAAGTACCAGGACCTGGTTGACGCACGCACCCTGACCGAAGCGACCGACGAAGCCACGGGCATGACCAGCCGCGTGGTGACCGAAAATCGCTCGACCAGCCGCGGCAAGAAGGAGGATCTGCGTCCGCGCCTGACCCTGCTCGATGCCAATTCGGGTGAGGCCGCTCGCTACATGATGGCGCCGGGCACGACGCTCTCGGTCGAGGACGGCCAGATGGTTGAAGCGGGCGACATCCTTGCCCGTGCCAGCCGCGAAGCCGCCAAGACTCGCGACATCACCGGCGGTCTGCCGCGCGTAGCCGAACTGTTCGAAGCGCGCAAGCCCAAAGACAATTCGATCATCGCCAAGATTGCCGGACGGATCGAATTCGTTCGCGACTACAAGGCCAAGCGCAAGATCGCGATCATTCCCGAGGAAGGCGATCCGGTCGAATACCTGATCCCCAAATCGCGGGTGATCGACGTGCAGGAAGGCGATTACGTCAAGAAGGGCGACAACCTGATTTCGGGATCGCCTGACCCGCACGACATTCTGGAAGTGCTCGGGGTTGAGGCGCTCGCCGAATACCTCGTCGCGGAAATCCAGGAAGTGTACCGCTTGCAGGGCGTGAAAATCAACGACAAGCACATCGAGGTGATTGTTCGCCAGATGCTGCAGAAGGTTGAAATCACCGACGGCGGCGACACTACGCTGCTCGCC
>JANYGC010000080.1 GCA_025359425.1 Sphingomonadaceae bacterium | reverse complement strand
TAGAATTACGTCCAATTAATTCGGACAAGCCAGACAAACTCGCGCCGTGCTTACTCGCCAGTAACAACAGTTTCGAACGGGGATCGGCAGTAACCATGAAAAACAGCTACACGATGTATTTTTCCTAGACAAGTAGGATTTGGCGTTATTATACTTGACATACCCACTCCATAGGATTTATACAGAATCCAAGGAGTTTCAGTGCCATGTCTAACCTTTCCGCCCCGCATTTCCACGATGAGGAAAAATCCTACGAATACGTAGAAGCGCGCCTCTGGCCGAACGGCCCAGTCTGCCCGCATTGCGGCGGCGTGGAGAAGGTTGGAAAGCTCAAAGGCAAGACCACCCGCCCCGGCCTGTGGAAGTGCTACCAGTGCCGCAAGCCCTTCACCGTGAAGATCGGCACCATCTTTGAAGACAGCAAGGTTCCGATGCGCCTGTGGCTGCAAGCGATGTATCTGATCGCTGGCAGCAAGAAGGGCATTTCGAGCAACCAGCTTCACCGCATCCTCGGTGTCACCCTCAAAACCGCTTGGTTCATGTCGCACCGCATCCGCGAGGCAATGCGCAGCAATGGCCTTGACCAGTTTGGCGGCGAAGGCGGCATGGTTGAGGTCGATGAGACCTTTATCGGGCGTGAGGAAGGCCGCGAGGTTCGCCAGTCCTATCACCACAAGATGAAGGTGCTCTCGCTGGTTGACCGTAACAGCGGACAGGCCCGCTCGTTCGTGATCGACAGCGTGAGCGTCAACCAGATCGGCCCTATCGTGGTCGAAAACATCAGCCGCGAAGCGATGCTTATGACCGACGAACATGGCGTTTACCGCTTCCTCGCTGCGCGCTTCTCTGGCGGGCATGGCGTGGTTCGCCACGGTGCCAGAGAATACGTTCGCGGTGACCTGCATACCAACACCATCGAAGGATTTTTCAGCATCTTCAAGCGCGGCATGAAGGGTGTCTACCAGCACTGCCAGAAGAAGCATCTGCACCGTTATCTGGCAGAATTCGACTTCCGCTATTCCAACCGCGTTGCGCTCGGCTACAATGACAGCGACCGCGCCGACGCGCTGCTCTCCGGTGTCGTCGGCAAGCGTCTCACCTATCAAACAGTTGGTGCAGCGTAATGCCGAAAAAAGCAAAGACCGAGACCCCGAAGCAGCAAGCGGCAAGGTTCGCCGCCGAGGTCGAGCGCATGAGGGCCGCTGGCGAACTAAACCCCATAGAGGCCGATGAAGCACTTGAAGCTATCCTCGGCTCTCAAGCTCATCGACAATCGGGTGAGCGTCAGTAGCAGGCAAGAGTTCCGGAGTGTCAGTCGGATGGCCCTTCTCATCGCAATGCCGTATCAATTTTTGCATGAAGAAGCCAACGCAACGCAAAATGTGAAGCGCTTCATGCGGCAGATAGACGTTCTCTACATGCATGGTCGCATTGCGCCAGGGGCTTTTCACTGCGTCTAGAGTGGCATAAAGGCCTTCAAGTTCGGCCCCTTTGGTATTGGCGAGCCGCCGACTTCTAGGCCAATCTGAATCTAACTTGTCGCGAATTTTGCCAAGCACGATCGACCAGTTTCTCTCTTGCGCCTTTAGAGGGTCTTCGATCCCCAAAGAAGCTGCAAGCGCCCTTATCCCGTATTCCAAGACCCGCATGGCGTGGAATACAGAGGCGGTATGCCTGCCAAACACAATGCATTTTGATGACTCTTCAAGTTCTAACGCTGCGTTGGGGAAGGCGACGGAAAAACCACCAATTTCTATCAGATCATCAGCCGCCCCCAAGAAGGCAACCTCTTGATTGTTCGCTACATAGAGTTGGATATCCTCAAGATGGTCTGCGAATCTTGACTCGATATCTGCTAGCCCATTGCTTACAAATTCGTAGTTGAGGGCTGCATAGTCACCTTTCAATGCAGATTCCAGCCTATCCGCGCTCTTGTATGCAGAGCGCGCCCCAATAGCCTCGATTGCAGAACCCATCCTTTCGAGGTGATCGAGCAATATTTTGTTATCAGCATCTCCAACCATGTCAGCCATATTGATAACATTTTGGAGAACTACTTGTATCGCTCGCAGTTCGGTGACTGCGTTTAGAAAGAACCTCGCGTTTAATTCGAGCATTTCGCGTAAACTCATTTGTTGGCGGCTTGCACCGCTTAGCAGCTTCCTAGGCACTTGGGTATCCTTTGTATAATAACGCCTAGGATTTCGCAGGAAAGAACAGGATTATTCCTACGGCGATTCGCCCGGAGTACTCAATGAAGGGGGGACCAGCATGTTGATTAGCCGGATCGAGCGCTTCTTGCGCGAAACCGGAATGCCCTGGACCAAGTTCGGCCGGC
>JANYGC010000047.1 GCA_025359425.1 Sphingomonadaceae bacterium | reverse complement strand
CTGGCCGGCGCTGGTGCAAGTGCCGATTTACATCGTGCTCGGCGTGGTCTGGCTGCTACCGCTGCGGCGCTTCATGATCTGGATGGAAACCGGGCGCTGGCAATAATCGCGATGCCGCGCTAGCTTGCGCGGATGAAGCGCCGCTCTCTCGCGCTGTCGGGCGACACGGTCTATTCGCCCTCGTTCGTCACCGCATCGCAGGGTGCCGACGTGATGTTCCACGATGCGATGAACAAGGACATGGTCGCCGCAATGGGCCGCACACTGGCGCAGCGTGGCCGCGCCAATACCGCGCAGATCATGACCGATATCCAAGGCTATCACGCCAGCCCCGAAGACGCCGCACGTGCCGCCAACGAAGCGGGTGTGAGCACGCTGGTGCTCTATCACATGGTCCCGCCAGTCCCGGCGCGGCTGATCGAGCCGCTGTTCCTGGGCAAGGCGACAGCGGTATTCAGCGGAACTTTGAAGCTGAGCGAGGACGGCATGATCGTCAGCCTGCCGGCGGGCAGCAAGGCTGTGAAATTCAGTTCCGGTCTGTAGCGAAATTCCCAAGTGGCGCGAGTGACGGGACTCGAACCCGCGACCTCCGGCGTGACAGGCCGGCACTCTAACCAACTGAGCTACACCCGCGCAGCCACTTGGGAGCAGCGCCACTAGGCCAGCATGCCGGGGCTGTCAACCGCGATCGGGCGGGCGGGCTGCCTTGCTTTGGCCGGGTCGGTAAACCATCGAAATGGGCGCTTTTGCAAGGCTTAAGCCGTCCACAATCATCCATCCCGCACCCGGCGGTTAACCATTCCTTTGCCTCTCTTTGCGACAAGCAGCGCATCCGGTCCGCACGCGGGCCCAAGTGGGGGCTTGTTACCAGTGAATCTTCGCCGCAGCTTCGTCGCGCTCACCGGGGTTCTGTGCCTCGCCGCACCCGCCATTGCCGCACCGCTGATCGCGCTCGACAGCGCGGTTTACGTCGAGAAGGTCGCGCCGGGCAAAGGCCGGATGCTTCAGCCTGCCGCGCAATTGAATCGCGGCGACCGGGTGGTTTACGTGGTCAGCTGGTACCGCATGGGCGGAACCGGCGCGTTCACCGTGACCAATCCCCTGCCCCGCAGCGTCTATTACCAGGGCAGCGCCGACGGCAGCGAGGAGGTCTCGCTCGATAACGGCAAGACCTGGGGTAAGCTCGATCAGATGCGCACGGGTAGCCACTTGGCAACGCCTGAGGATGTCACCAATGTCCGCTGGCACGTCGCCGCAAGCGAAGCCGCGCGCGGCTCGGGCGAGATTACCTACAGCGCAATCGTGCGCTGATCCCCATCGGTCATCCCGGCGCAGGCCGGGACCCTGCGCAGCAAAAAGCCGTCGCAAGATGACGTCGCTGGCTTGTTCGGACTGGGCCCCGGCCTGCGCCGGGGTGACGGGGTTGGCAAGCGCGGGATAACCCTCAGCAGCTCTCATACTTCCAGTTGCGCTTCTTGCCCTCGGCGATCCATGCTCCGGCTTGAACAATGCGCTGGGCGCGGGTTTCGGGGCGCTTGGCCTCGGTGATCCATGCCAGATACTCGCGGCGGTGTGACGGTGCCCAGCCATCGAACGTCTCGCGTGCGCCTTGTAATTTGGCTAGCTCGGCGGCGAAGTCATCGGGCATGGCGATTTCGGCCTTTGGCGCCTTGGGCGCAGACCTGCGCTGCATCGCACTGCCCACGGTATCAACGCGCTCCGCCGCTTCGAGCAGCTTGGCGGCGAGGTCGGCCTCACTCGGCAGGTCGTCCAGCGAGGCGATCTTGCCGTACTGCCCCATCGCATCCCCCTGGCGGCCTTCGCCGTGGATCACGAATGCAGCATGTGCTTTGAATCCAGCGATCCCAGCGAGGTTTTTACCGTTGTAGGTGAAGTGCGGCATGCCCCATTTGATCGTCTCATCGATCCCCGGCAAAGCCTTATGGACCAGCGCGCGCAGGTGCGTCAGGATCGGCTGCGCAAAGGGCTGTGCCTTCGCAATGTAAGCATCAATCCGCGGGTCCTGCGCCATGCGCGCCTCCGTCTCAATCCGCCAGCAGCAGCACCGGGGTTTCGATCAGGCGCTTCAATGCCTGAACAAAGCTCGCCGCGTCCCAGCCATCGACCACGCGGTGATCGCAGCTGATCGAGATGTTCATCAGCTTGCGCTTGGCGATGCGCTCGCCGCCCATCCCGTCGGGCACGAACATCGGCCGCTCGATGATCCGGTTAGGGCCGATGATCGCGACTTCGGGCCGGTTGATCACCGGCGTGGTGGCGACCCCGCCGAGCGCCCCAAGCGAAGTGACCGTCAAGGTCGAACCCGACAGTTCATCGCTCTTGGCTGAACCCGTGCGCGCGGCTTCGGCGAGCCGGACGATCTCGGCGGCGAGCTGCCACAGGTTCTTGTCCTGCGCATTGCGGATCACCGGGACCATCAGCCCAGCGTCGGTCTGCGCCGCCATGCCCAGATGCACCGCGCCGAACCGTTGAACCACCCCGGCCTCGTCGTCATAGCGCGCGTTGAGCATCGGGAACTGCGGCAGGGTCCGGCAGATCGCGCTGTTCAGCAGCGGCAGCATGGTCAGCTTGGGTTTGGCCCCGCGCGCCGAATTGAGCTGCGCGCGCAGTTCCTCAAGCGCAGTCACGTCGCACTCCTCGACGTAAGAGAAGTGCGGGATGTTGCGCTTCGACGCGGCCATGTTTTCGGCAATCCGGCGGCGCAGGCCGATGACCTTGATCGTCTCGTCCTTGGCGCGCGTGCCCGCGGCACGGTAACCCGAGCCGGCACTGTAAGCGAGGAACGCATCGAGATCGGCGTGACGCAGACGGCCATCCTCGGCGGCTTTGACCTGCGCCAGATCGACCCCGAGATCCTTGGCCCGCGCGCGGACTGCGGGGCTGGCGAGAACCTTGGCGTGCGGCGCTTCGGGAGCCGACGCGCGCGCAGCCACTTGGGCCAGCGCCGGAGCAGGCGCGGGAGCAGGCTCGGGCGGGGCGTCCGGTGCGGCCGCAGGTGCCGTGGAATTCACCCGGTCGGCATCATCCGCAGCGGGATTTTCCATCTCGATCCGCTCGGCCACCGCCGGGCTGCCATGCGCGTCTTCCGCGATTTCGCCGTCTGTCTCGATAATCACCAGCGGCGAACCGATTGCGATCATGTCGCCTTCTTCGCCCGCGACTTCGAGCACCACCCCCGACACCGGGCTTTCCATCTCGACCGTGGCCTTGTCAGTCATCACGTCGGCGACGCGGCCGTCTTCCTCGATCCGGTCGCCAACCTTGACGTGCCAGGTGACGATCTCGGCCTCGGCGATGCCTTCGCCGATGTCCGGGAGGCGGAAGGTGAACTTGCCCATCGTTGTTACGCTTTCAGAAGGCGGTCGACGGCCTCGCCGATGCGGACCGGTCCCGGGAAATAGGCCCATTCGAGGCTGTGCGGATAGGGGGTATCGAAGCCGGTGACCCGTTCAATCGGGGCTTCGAGGTGGTAGAAACAGCGCTCCTGCACCAGCGCGCTAAGCTCCGCGCCATAGCCGCAGGTCCGCGTCGCTTCATGGATGATCAGAACTTTGCCGGTTTTTTGCACCGACTTTTCGACAGTCTCGATGTCGATCGGGACCAGCGTGCGCAGATCGATGATCTCGGCGTCGATGCCCTTGTCGGCAAGCACCGCCTCGGCAACGTGGATCATCGTGCCATAGGCGAGCACAGTCATCGCCTCGCCCTCGCGCACGACGCGCGCTTTGCCAAGCGGGATCGAATAATAGCCTTCGGGCACCGCGCTGTCGGGGTGACGCGCCCACGGTTCGACCGGCTTGTCGTAATTGCCGCTGAATGGGCCGTTGTAGATCCGCTTGGGCTCGAAAAAGATCACCGGATCATTGTCTTCGATCGCTGCGATCAGCAGCCCTTTGGCGTCATAGGGCGTTGCGGGGATGACGGTTTTGATGCCCGCAACATGGGTGAACAGCGCCTCGGGGCTCTGGCTGTGAGTCTGCCCGCCGAAGATCCCGCCACCGAATGGCGAGCGCACCGTGATCGGCGACGTAAATTCCCCCGCCGAGCGATAGCGCATCCGCGCTGCTTCGGAGATCAGCTGATCGAGCCCTGGGTAAATGTAATCGGCGAACTGGATTTCGGGCACGGGGCGCAGGCCGTAAGCCCCCATGCCGACAGCGGCACCGATGATCCCGCATTCGTTGATCGGGGTATCGAATACGCGGTGCGAGCCGAACTTCTTCTGCAGCCCCGCAGTGGCACGGAACACCCCGCCGAAATAGCCGACGTCCTCCCCGAACACGACCACGTTCGAATCGCGCTCCATCATCACCGCCAGCGCATCATTGATCGCTTCGATCATGTTGAGCCGGCGAACGGGAGCATCAGCCAGACTGACCGGGCCTTCTTCAAGCACGCTCATGTCTCCTTCCATTCGGGCCACTTGGTCCGGCGTTCGCGGATCGCCTGGTCGGCTTGTTCTTCCAGATGCCACGGGAGTTCCTCAAACACGTCCTCGAACATGGTGTGGAACGGGTGATGCATCCCGTGGCCCAGCACGCCATTCTTCTCCGCTTCCTTGGTCGCGGCCTTGACCTGCTCGATCAGCTCAAGGTCCATCGCCGCGTGCTGCTCGTCCGACCATTCACCGAGCGCGATCAGGTGGCGTTTGAGCCGCATGATCGGATCGCCCAGCGGCCACTCCTCGCGCTCGTGCGCCGAGCGATATTGGCCGGGATCGTCCGAAGTCGAATGGCCCTCGGCGCGGTAAGTGAAGTGTTCGATCAGCGTCGGCCCGCCATTGCTGCGCGCGCGGTTGGCGGCCCAGCGCATCGCGGCATAGACCGCCAGCGCATCGTTGCCATCGACCCGCAAGCCAGCAATGCCATAGCCAATGGCCTTTGCCGCAAAAGTCGCGCGCTCGGCCCCCGCAAAGCCGGAAAAGCTTGAGATTGCCCACTGGTTGTTGACGATGTTGAACACCACCGGCGCGTTGAACACCGTGGCGAAAGTGAAGGCGGCGTGGGCATCGCCCTCGGCGCTGGAGCCCTCGCCGATCCAGCTCGCAGCGATCCGGGTATCGCCCTTGATCGCGCTCGCCATCGCCCAGCCGGCAGCCTGCGGGTATTGCGTCGCAAGGTTGCCGCTGATCGTGAAAAACGAATGTTCGCGGCTCGAATACATGATCGGCAGCTGGCGGCCCTTGAGCTTGTCCGCGCGGTTCGAATAGATCTGGTTGATCATCTCGGTCAGCGGATAGCCGCGCGCGATCAGGATGCCTTGCTGGCGATAGCTGGGGAAGATCATGTCGTCGTCCGCGAGGGCAAATGCCGAGGCCACCGAAGTGGCCTCCTCGCCGGTGCATTTCATGTAGAAGCTGGTCTTGCCCTGCCGCTGGCCACGGTACATCCGGTCATCGAACGCGCGGGTCAGCGCCATCACGCGCAGCATTCGCCGCAGCGTTCCTGGGTCGAGCTTGGGATCCCACGCGCCGACCGCCTGGTGATTGTCGTCCAGCACGCGGATCAGGCCGTCACACAGCGGGTGGGTTTCCTTGGCGGCGCAGGCCTCATCAGGGCGCGGCAGCAGGCCCGCTGCGGGGATTTCGAGGTAGGTGTAATCGACCGGATCACCCGGGCGGAACGGCGGTTCGGGCACGTGCAACGAGAGCGGCGGCAGGTTGCCGCGCGTACTGATAACACTGGCAGGCCGATCAGCCACTACGCGCTCTCCCGCTTTCGACGATGTGGAAGCATTATTCTAACCGAGCGTTATAATATTTCAAACTGGTTTCATCGTCAACTGAGGCAGTCTCGCGCAGACGCCTCGTCATTGCGAGCGAAGCGAAGCAATCCAGGGCGGTATGCGCGACCCTGGATTGCTTCGCTTCGCTCGCAATGACGGATACGGTTAAGACACGACATTACACTGCAATCGGCGCTGACAGCGCGGCCTGCGGGGCATAGTCGCTGATCGAGAAGTCCTCGATTGCGAAGTCAAACATGCTGGCCGGGCGGCGCACGATCGCCATGACTGGCTCGCCCGATGGCTGCCGTGCCAATTGCGCTTCGACCAGCTCGGCATGGTTGAGATAAAGGTGCGTGTCGCCGCCCATCCAGACCAGTTCACCGGCTTCCAGATCGCACTGCTGCGCCAGCATCCGCGTGAACAGCGCCGCGCTCCACAGGTTGAATGGCAGGCCCAGTGCGACATCGCAGCTGCGTTGATAGAGCAGGCAATTAAGCCGCCCGCCCGCCACATGGAACTGGTAAGTCTTGTGGCACGGCGGCAGCGCCATCTGGTCGAGCTCGGCCACATTCCAGCCCTCGACAATGTGGCGGCGGCTGCCCGGATTGGTGCGCAGGCTGTCCACCACCAGCGCGACCTGGTTGATCCCCGTGTCGCGTTTGTACAAGTTTTCGCCAACTGGCGAATAGACCGGCCAGTCGGTCCATTGCTTGCCGTAAACCGGGCCAAGATCGCCCCATTGCAGCGCAAACCCTGCATCGGCGACGATCCGCGCCGAAAAGTCCTCGCGGCTGATCATGTCACCGCTCGCCTTGCGATAGCGATCGAGCGGCCAGTCGGTCCAGATCTCCACGCCTTGGGCGCACAGCGCGCGGATGTTGGTGTCGCCGGTCAGGAACCACAGGAACTCGCGCGTCGCGGTTTTCCAGTAGACCCGCTTGGTGGTGATCAGCGGCATTGCCCCGCCCGCAAGGTCGCAACGAATCTGCGCGCCGAAAACCGAACGCGTGCCGACTCCGGTGCGATCGGTCCGCTCGTCACCATGCACCCAGATGCGCCGCATCAGCTCGAGATACTGCCACTCCCAGTGCGGCACTTGGGGAGAATCGTGGGGAATCGCAGCGCTGGCCATGAAACCACGTTAGCGGCAGATTGCCCGCTTGCCACCCCGCAGATCGCCGCTTATAGGCCCGCTCCTGCCTCGCCCTTCCTCGGAAGGGCGAACGATCGGTCGGGGAATAGCTCAGCCTGGTAGAGCACTGTCTTCGGGAGGCAGGGGCCGGGGGTTCGAATCCCTTTTCCCCGACCAATCAACCCCCTGATTTCCGCGAGTTTCCACGTGAAACAGGACAGGGGTTTAGGGTTCAGATTGAACCTCCAACGGCCTTGGCGATGGCCTGACCAATACTGGCAAGGTGGTTCGGAGAGAAGCGCGCGTAGTGCTTTTGAGTCGTGCGATCGTCGTCGTGGCCCATGAATTGCGCCAGTTCTGGCATTGATACTCCGCCTTCGGCAGCCCAAACTGCACCGGTATGACGCAGCGTGTATGGTGTCGCATGGACAGTGCTCCGCTTGCTCGCTGCCTGGAACGCCTTTTTGATGCACGCGATGGACTGCCCGCCGTGCTCCACCACATATTCGCAGGTCCGTGCGGTAAACGCTTGCTGGAGATAAGGCAGGAGCGCCGGACTGATCGGAATGATCGTGCGGCGCTTGGCTGTTCTGATATGCCCGGGCGGCGTGAAGTCGATCAGGCCGCGCATGAAATCGACCCGATCCCACGTGAGCTCGAGGATGGCTGTGGGCCGCGCCATCGTGTGAAGCCCCAGCATGACGTAGAGCCGCGCATGGTCGGCTTTCACTGCGGCGAAAAATCTGGCGAATTCTTTCTGATCGAGGTGCCGCGTCTTGCGCTCCGGTGCGTGTGGCAGCCATATCGGTCTGCGGCTCGTAAGTCGCGGGCCGTTCGACATAGCCCATCCAAGCGCAGTCGAAACTTGCATCAATTCGTAGCGTGCGGTTGCATCGCTGACACGGCGGCTGGCCCGATAATCCCGGCACATGCGCTCGTCGATCAGCGCCGGGTCCACGTTCTGCCAGAACGACTTGAGCGCCTTCCATGCGTCGGATCGGCGGCTATGTGATGGTTTTCCCTCGATCGACTCGAGGTAGCCGATCATGATCCGTTCCACGGTCCACGGTGAATCGTCGCTGTTTTCCCAGATTGCGCGCGCTTCCGCTTCGGCGCTCTTGCGATCTTCCGACACGAGCTGGCGGCGCCGGCGCTTTCCCTGTTCGCGCCAGACGAGGGCGTAGCCGTCTCTGAACCGTTGAACGGTGAAGGCT
>JANYGC010000101.1 GCA_025359425.1 Sphingomonadaceae bacterium | reverse complement strand
GCAGGACTTCTGTTCCGATTGGCGCACGGGTACGACCAGCGCGGGCGTGGCTTCGCTCATTTACAAGGGTTCCGATGTTGGGGTGCGGGCCGGACTGCGGGGGAGGCCCCGACTCGGTTTTTCGCGATGTTCCAGTTATGTACCCAAACAGCGTGACGATGTCAAGCATTAAGAACCAATATGGTTATCTATGCAGGATGCTTGTCGCCAGCGCGCGGCCTCACTAAGCAAGCGCCAGCCACCATCGGACCCAAGGATCGCCATGCTTCGCCCGCTCTACAACTGGACCATGGCCAAGGCCGCGCATCCGCACGCCGAATGGTGGCTGGCCCTGTTTGCGTTCGTCGAGGCCAGCTTCTTCCCGATCCCGCCGCATCCGGTGCTGGGGCTGATGTGCCTGGCCGAACCGAAGAAAGCGGTGCGTTTTGCGCTGGTCGCCACGCTGGCATCGGTCGCGGGCGGGCTGCTCGGTTATGCGATCGGGTACTTCCTCTACGATACCTTCGGCACGCAGCTGCTCAGCCTGCTGGGCCTGACCGAGAGCTTTCCCAAGGCAGCCTGCTACCTGCGCGAATACGGCGCGGAGATCATCATGATCAAGGGCGCGACCCCGATCCCGTTCAAACTGCTGACCATCACCGCCGGGTTCATCGGCATGCCGCTGGTCACGTTCGTACTCGCCAGCCTGGTCAGCAGATCGATCAGCTTCCTGATCGTCGGGATCCTGTTCCGCCTGTTCGGAGCGCCGATCAAAGCGTTCATCGACAAGTATCTGGGGCTCGCTACCGCCGGCTTCGTCTTGCTGGTTGTAGGCGGCTTCATCGCGGCGGTGATGCTCGGCGGCGGTGGCCAAGCGGCCAGCGAGAAATGCGCTGCAGCAACCGCGCTGTCGGCTCCGGCATCATGAATCCCGCCATCAAGCTTTACCACTGCGCCGACGCGCGTTCGTTCCGGGTGCTGTGGGCGCTGGAAGAGCTGGAATTGCCCTACGAGCTTGAGGTCATGCCGTTTCCGCCGCGCTTCCGGGTGGAAGGTTACAAGGACCTCAACCCGCTCGGCACGGTCCCGGCCTGCTTCATCGACGGCGCGTTGATGACCGAAAGCGCGGCGATCCCGCATGTGCTGGCGGCCCGGTTCGGGCCAAGCGAGCTGGCGGTGGCTGCCGACGATCCGGCCTATCCCGCCTACATGAACTTCCTCTTCATGGGCGAGGCGACGCTGACTTTCCCGCAGACGATCCACTTGCGCTACACCCGGCTCGAACCGCCCGAGCGCCGGGTGCCGCAAGCCGCCGAGGATTATGCCGCATGGTTCGGCGCGCGGCTCAGGCATGCCGAGCCGATGCTGGGCAGTCCATATGCCTGCGCCGACCGCTTCACCATGGCGGACATCTCGGTTGGCTATGCGGTGATGCTGGCGCAGTCGATCGGGCTGGAGGAGCAGGTCACGCCGGGGATGGCGGCTTACCTTGAGCGGCTGAGCCAGCGCGAGGGGTTTCAGCGGGCCAAAGCGGCGCAAGGCGGCCACGGCCTGAACCTTTAATTCCGCCGGTGGAGCTGGTCCCATGCCGCATCAAGCGCGACGCGCAGGGCAGTGTGCTGGGGTGAACCGGCCAGGAACCGGTCGAGCCGCGCATGCAGCAAAGCCCGGTCGGCGGTCGGTTCAAGCTCACGCGCCGCGGCCAGGTGACGCAGCGCCGCGTCGCTGGCACCTTCGTGCCAATCGATCGCCGTGAGCAACAGTCTGGCGATGAAGTTGCCGGGATAAAGCGCAAAGCTCTCGCCGAAATTCACTCGCGCCTCGCCAAACCGGCGCTGCCGGGTGCGGGCAATCCCGCGCCACGCATGGGTGATGTAGTGGAGGTGCGATTCGGGCTCGATCTGGAGGAAATCGTCGAGGTGGCCGATGCCTTGATCCTCAAGCCCCTGGAGCAGCGCGCTAATCCCCGCTGCATAGTGCGCCAGCCCATGCCCGCGGCGCAAGCGGATCGCCTTCAAAGCCCGCGGCAAGCCGTCCGCCGGACGCCCAAGGTAAGCGCTTGACGAAGCGATCGCCGCGAGCACCGCAGCATTTTCCGGATCGAGCGCGAAGGCCCGGTCGATATGCACCTGCAATTCGCGCTCCTTGTCGGGATCGGCCAGGCTAAACGACAGGTAAACACCAGATTCCTGCAGTGCGAGCATCGCCCGTGCCAGCCCGTAATCGGGCGCGATCTGCACTGCGGTCTGCGATTCGGAGATCGCCCGGTGCAAGGCCTCCGCGCCGTATTCGCGGCTTGCGGCCATCGCCCGCGCCACGCATTCCCAAGCGGTCAGATTGGCCGGTTTGCGCAGCGCCCGGTCCATTTCGAGATTGTACACCGTCGCGCCCAGCCACGCAGCCAGTTCGGACGCCAGCTGTCCCTGCAACATGGCCAGTTCGCCGACCGGATGCTCGAATTTCTGCGACCAGACGATCGCCTGGCTGTCCGCTTCGATCAATTGGGCGCTGACCCGCAGGTTGGCGGCGTTGCGCCGCACATTCCCGGCAAGGAAGTAGCGCGCACCGAGCCGGCGCCCTTCCTCGGTATAATTTTCCGGCGGGGCTGTCCTGAATTTGACCGTCGCCGAATAAGCGATGACCCGCAAGTTGGCGCCTTCGGACAATGCATCGATCAGGTCTTCGCTCATCCCCAGCGCGAAACTCTCGTCCTCAGCCAGGCCCGACCGATTGGCGAACGGCAAGACCGCCACGCAAGGGGCATCGCCGCGCGCACCGTCGGCTGCGCCATTGGCAGCGACCAAGCGGTAGCCGACCTTGGTGATGGTCTCGATCTGAAACGCGCCCGATTGCGCTGCGACCTTGCGGAGCCGCTGGATAACGCGCTGAAGCGCATCTTCGCCAACCACGGTTCCGCCCCAGCAACTGAAGGTCAGATCGTCGCGTGATACCACCGCCTGGTCGGCGCGGTGCAGCGCCACAAATACTTCCATCACCCTGGGTTCAAGCGTTTGGCGCGCCCCGTCGGCAAAAACCAGCTGGCGCAGGCGCGGATCGACCCGCAGCTCGCCCACCGCGAAGGGGGCAGCGCTGGCCAGGTCAACCGCCGCGCCGATCAACCCAGCAGCGCTGGCTCGGTATGATCCGGTATTCGCGACCCCGATATCTCTCATCGCGTCCGATCTACCGATTAGCCGCACAGGTGCCAAGAGAATGTCGCCGAACTTTGGTCTGGTGGCGGAGCGGCGAAGCAAATCATCGGGAAATCATCGGGTCCGGGTCCTGTCGCGATGCGCGAAAAGGAGCCATTAACTCGTCAAGCAATCGGACACTTCGGTGCTCGCTGCTGCTCCTGCCCGTCAGCGACCCGGCGGTCAGGGGCGAAATTCAAGGCCCCGCTACTTCCGCACCTTGGCGGCGGTGGCGGGGTTCTTTTTGTCCGGCTTAAGGCAGCCCGAGGCAGCTTAAGCTAGCGCAGCAAGGGCGAATCTCGGGCCACCGCTGACCGCGCCGCCGCCAGGACCTGCTCCGCTACCGGATCGAGCTGGCGCAGCCGCAATGAAGCCTCGGCCTCACGCCGCGCCCCAGCCGCATCGCCCGCTGCCAGCAAAGCCGCCGCCAGATCGCGCCGCACCGGGTACCAGAACGCCGGCGGATCGGTGAAATAGGCGAATTCCTTGGTTTCCTGAGTCTCCGCGCCCAGCCGGAAGGCCTTCGCGGCGTCGGCGTAGCGCCCCTCCGCCATCGCGATCCGCCCCTCCAGAACGGCGCGGGTGATCCCCAGCATCTGCTCGGCCGCGGCGCTCCCGTCCTGCGGCCAGTCCTTGGGCACCCCCTTGGCCAGCTGCGCCGGGATCGCACCGCGTTCGCGCTTGGCTCCGGCCAGATCGCCGGCCCAGACCAGGCTTTCGCCGCGGGCATAGTGCCACGCTGCCTTGAGGTAACCGAGCTTGGGTTCGGGCAGCGCCATCACGCTCGCGGGATCGAACCTTGCGATCGCATAGTAACCCGATGCGGCGAGCAATTCGCTCCACGGTTCGGGCTCGTCGCGCCCCGCCGCAACCTCGACCAGGGGCCGGGCAAGGTCGAGCCCGATCCGCGAATCGCCCGCCATCAGCGCGCCGCCAAGGCCATAGATCACATTGTGCGCGTGATACGGCAGGCCCCACACCCCCTTGGGCGCCGCCACCCCAAGCCGGGCGGCATTGGTCTTGTCGATCTCCACCGCACGGCGGTTGGCCTCGGCCGCCTCGTGATAGCGCCCGACCCAATAAAACGTGTGGCTGGGCATATGGACCAGATGGCTGGCGCGCGGGGCGAGCCGGGCGAGCTGCTCGGCATAGGGCAGCGCCAGTTCGGGGGTGCCGGCCGTTTCGGTGGCGTGGATGTAGAAATGGATCGCCGGGGTATGCTCGGGCGCGCGCACCAGCACCGCTTCGAGCAGCTTGAGGCAGGAGCCGAGCAGCGCGTGATCGTAGTCGGTCTGGGTGGCGAACGCAGCGACCATCATGGCATCGGAAGCCAGCACCTGGATCTCGTTATCGAGCGGGAACTGCGCGGCCACCCGCTGCATCGCCGCAGCATAGGCGCGGTCCTGCGCCGCGGTGCCCTTGGCCGGAGCGTAGCGCGCGACCAGCGCAGCGGTCAGCGCGCGCTCCTTGGGAGTGCCGGTTTTCGCCGCAAGATCGCGCGCGGACCGAGCGAGCACCAGCAGCGGTTCGCGTTCTGTCAGGTCCTTGCCGTAATTGATCGTCGGCCCTTGGGTGAGCGCCTGGCCCCATTTGCACATCGCGCAGTCAGGATCGAGCCGCACCGCCTCGTCCATCGCCGCCATTCCCGCGCGGTGAGCAAAGGCGGCGTGCAATTCGAGCCCGTTTGAAAAGAACTTCGCCGCGGCTGGTTTGGCATGGCTGATTGCAAACCCGCCGTCGCCGTATCCCGTCAGCAGCTGCGGACTGGCCGGCGCGGTCATGTCCCCGTGCGCGGCCATGTCGTGCTGGCCCTCGGCGGCGGGGGCCGCAGGGGCCGAAGTAACCGCCGGCATCGGCATATCCATCGGCGGAGACTTGTCTTGTCCAGCCAGCGCGCTCGCCAAGGCGAGCAGCACAACGAATCCCCAGCCCTTGCCCCGCATTGCCTTACTCCTTGACCGGCACCGTGTAATTGAGCCCCAGCCGTCCGCCGTCAGGGTAGATCGTCTGCCCGGTGATGTAGCTGCTTTCACTGCTGGCGAGGAACACCGCCACTGCCGCCACTTCCTCAACCTCGCCGCAGCGGCCCAAGGGCGTGCGGCTCATGATCCGGTTTTCGGCGGCCTGATCGGTCATGATCCCGCGCAGCATGTCGGTCATGATCGAGCCCGGGCCGATCGCATTGACCCGGATGCCCTTGGGGGCGAGCGCGAGCGCGGTGACATTGGTCAGCTGCTTCATCGCGCCCTTGGAAATCGCGTAGGGAATCTGGTTGGGGATCGCGAGCACGGCGTTGACCGAACTCATGTTGACGATGGCGCTGCCTCCAGAACCATCGGCGCCCATCAACCGCGCGGCGCTTTGGGTCGCCCATAGCGCGGACTTGAGGTTGATCGCGAAAACCCGGTCGAAATCGTCCTCGGCCAGCTCGTCGAGCTCGGCGGCGTGCGTGACCCCGGCGTTGTTGACCAGAATGTCGAGCCCGCCCCACTTTGCCGCCACGCGTGCAAAGATCCGCTCGATCTCGGTCTTGCGCGAAACATCGGCGACCAGCCCTTCCTGTCCGAGTTCATTCGCGGTGGCGGCCAGCCGCTCCGCGTCGATATCGACCAGCAGCACCTCGGCGCCCTCGGCCACGAAAGCTTCGGCAATCCCGCGCCCGATCCCTTGCGCTGCGCCCGTCACCACCGCGCGCTTGCCGTTGAGCCGGTCAGTCATTGCGGTGGTACTTTCTGGCTTGCTTGTCGGCCTCCGCAATCGCGCGGGTCGCCACGCCTCGCATCACCGCATAGCCCGCCGCGTTGGGGTGCACCCCGTCGGGACCGAATTCGGCTGGCAGCTCACCCGCAGGGCCAGCCAGCGCGGAATGATAATCGGCAAACACGATGTGCTGCTCATGGGCATAATCCTTGAGCCACCGGTTGAGCCGCGCGACCCACGGCCCGGGTTTGACCGCAGGCTCCCAGCCGAACGTCACAGTTGGCGGGATCGCGCCCAGGATTACCGCGATATGGTTGGCCTTGGCGATATCGACCATCGCGCGCACCGCGTTCTGGTAGGCCTCAGGAGTGGTCGGTCCGGTATTCCCGGCGATGTCGTTGGTCCCGACCATGATGTGCACCACCATGGGGCGAAGCGCGACCACATCCTGCCAGAACCGCACCAGCAATTGCGGGCTGGTCTGCCCCGAAATCCCTCGATCGAGATAGCCGTGCGCGAAGAAATCAGGATCTGCCGTCAGCCAGCTCTCGGTAATCGAATCGCCGATGAACACCACGTGCGGCGGATGCGCGGGATCGACCAAGGCATTGTCTGCGCGGTAGCGGCAGAGCCACGCCCAGTCGGACTTGAGGACCGCGTCATCGAGCGCGAATTGCCCGGCTACCGGAGCCGGACAGGGCACATCGCTTATGCCAGGCGGCTGGGTCACCGGATCAGCAGCCAAGGCCGGGCTGGCCAGCTGCATCAGCGCCAAGGCTGCCAGCCGCCACCTAACCAATGATCCCGACCTTGGCCCCGGCGCGCTTGAACATGCCGATGATCGTCTGGACCTGCTCGGCGCTGTGTTCGGCGCAGAGCGAGCAGCGCAGCAGCGTCATGTTCGCCGGGGTTGCGGGCGGACGCGCAAGGTTGACGTAAAGCCCTTCCTTGAGCAGCGCCTCCCACATCGCCGCGCCGCGTTCCAGATCGGGCATGATCACTGCGATGATCGCCGATTGCGGGCTCGCAGTACCCAGCTGAAACCCGGCCTCGCGCAGGGCTTGGTGCAAGACTTTGGAATTCTCCCACAAGTGCGCGCGCTTGTTCGAACCGTGCATCAGCTTGCGGATCGAGGTTGCAGCGGTCGCCACGACGCTCGGCGGCAAGCTCGCAGTGAACACATAGGGCCGGCACACCAGCCGCAAGATCTCGAACTTGGGATGGTTCGAAACGCAAAAGCCGCCAACCGTGCCGACCGACTTCGAAAAGGTGCCGATCACGAAGTCGACCTCGTCGAGGCAGCCCTGGTCCTCGGCCACCCCGCGCCCGTTGGGGCCGATGAAGCCCATCGAATGCGCCTCGTCGACCAGGACCATCGCGCCGTTCTCTTTCGCGACCCGGATCATTTCCTTGAGTGGGGCGATATCGCCCAGCATCGAATAAACCCCCTCGAGGATCACCAATTTGCCCGCGCCTGCCGGAATGCGCTTGAGCCGCTTTTCCATTGCTTCGATATCGTTGTGCTTGAACGGCACGATCTCGGCATCGCCCAGCTTGCAGCCATCCCAGATCGAGGCGTGGCTATCGATATCGAGCACGATGTAATCGCCCTTGCCGGCGATGGTCGAAATGATCCCGAGGTTGGCCTGGTACCCGGTCGAAAAGACCATCGCGTGGTCCATCGCATAAAATTCCTTGAGCGCCTGCTCGACTGCCTTGTGCCCCGCATAAGTCCCATTGAGCACCCGGCTGCCGGTGGTGCCCGCGCCGTAATCGTCGAGCGCCTGCTTGCCCGCCGCGATGACGTCGGGATCGAAGGTCATGCCCATGTAATTGTAAGTGCCGAGCAGGATGGTCTCGCGCCCGCCCACCACCGCCACGGTGGGCGAAATTACCCGCTCCATGACCAGGCTGAACGGGTCTTCCTGGCCCGTCGCAAGCAGGCTGCGGCGCAGTTCGATCAGCGGATCGAACTTGGAAAACAGGTCGGTGCCTGCGCCTTCGAGCACCTGCGGACGGTCGGCTTCGTCGATACCTTCGCTCATATGCTCTTACTTCCCTAAAGCCCCTCCCCGGTGGGGAGGGGTTGGGGTGGGGGTTCAGCGCCGGCGTCGAACCCCCACCCCACTGCGACTAGGC
>JANYGC010000065.1 GCA_025359425.1 Sphingomonadaceae bacterium | reverse complement strand
TCTAATCTCAAGTTTCGGTACAAAAGGGATAACGTTGCTGGCTTGCAATTGGCGGACCTCTTGGCCCATCCCAGCCACATGACCATTCGTGAAATGATGGGCCACACTATGCATCCGGGGGACTTTTGCGACCGCGTTAAGACCCTCTTGAAGAGCCACAAATATGACCGGTCTGGAACGGGTCGCGTCACCGGTTATGGGATGAAGTGGCTCCCATAACAAAAACGGGGCTTTCGCCCCGTTCGATGGATTGGTGTACCATCTGCTACCGACCGCAAAAGCATCGGATTGGCAATTAATCTAGTGATTTTACCACTAAAATCAAACAATTAATGTGATTCAATCTCAAGCACTTAGTTTCGGTGTGGCTTAGTCCGCCACCGGCTTCTGTAGCGCTTGAGCGCCTTAGGCGCGTCCACCTTCTGGCTGACCAGATTGTTGATAGGTCAGCCGCTTTCCCACGATACCGTGCAGCGCCATGCGCGAACGGTCGGGGTCGTTATAGCCGAGCGCAATGCGGTGATTGTAGCGGAACTCGAACTCGGCAAGGTAGCGGTGCAGATGCTGTTCGCCACAGTGCTGGAACACACCCTTCATGCCGCGCTTGAAAATGCTGAAATAGCCTTCAACCGTGTTGCTGTGGATTTCAGGATTGACCGGGTCCACATAAACGCCGCGCTTGTGAGCGGTGGTGCCGTGCGCCGCATACAGGGTGCGAACCGGATTGTAGGCGAAATGCTCGTCAGTCATGATCGTGGCTTCGCGCGCCACGTTGGCATTGATGATCGGCATAAGGTGCGCAGCGGTCACGCCGTCAATCACCATCGTGCGAGCCTTGCCAGTGTCGCGATCTACCAGCGCCAGCACCTTCATCTTGTGATGATAGGCGGCGCGCTTTTTGGTGCCCTTCAAGTGACCGATGAAAGTCTCGTCAGCTTCGACAATGCCGCCGTCCGCACCGAACGGGGTGATAACGCTTCCGTCGCGCATGGCCTCGCGGATGCGATGGGCGAGGAACCACGCGCTCTTGTAGGTGATCTCTAGGACGCGGTGCAGTTGATGGGCCGAAATGCCCTTCTTGCTGCTGGTCATCAGGTAAACGGCCTGTAGCGCCTTGTGCAGCGGCAAACGCATATGCTCGAACACGGTGCCGATCTTGACCGTGAACTGGCGCTTGCAATCGCCGCAGCGGTGCAGACCTACGCGGATGCGCTTGGCCGGGTTGGCCTTCACATCGGTAATGCGATCAACACCGCCGCAATGCGGGCAAACCGGCGTTCCAGCCCATACGATGCCTTCAAGGTGGCGGTAAGCCGCAGCTTCATCGTGGAACTCGGGGCGGGAAAGAACGGACATTGGCTTACTCCTTGCGAGCCTTATGCCTCAATCCGGATGTGTTTGCAAGGTATATAATCGCCTTTAATTTCAGCTTCGGGCCGCTCGGCGGGATGAACTGGGGGCGGCGTAATCGATGCCGCGACGCAACCGTTACCGCACCAAGGGGACTGACTATGAACTTGCCCAAGATCGACATTTCCGCACTGCCCGACCTTGATACCGTGACCGGCGTGTTCGGCAGTCTGGCCCAGCACGCGCAGGTCCCGAGCTCCGACGACACGATCATCATCATGATGGTGTTCGTCTATGACTTCCTGACCGGGCACTGAGCGGACCGACGCGCAGGACCAGGCCGGATGCTCATTCGACCCGAACTGCAGGCGCTTCGGAGCGACGATACTCCGCAGCGCCAGGCCCAGGCCCAGCTGCACCGGCTGGTCACGCAGTGGCGTGCGAGCGGTGGCGGCGCGGGGATCGAACCCGCTCTGGCAAGCTATGCGCGCGGGGCCGCGCTGACGCAGCTCCCGCCACTGGCGCGGCTATTTGTGCCCGGCCATGCCGCGGCGCTGCGGCTGGCCCGCGATCTGATCGATCGCTTTGCAGCCGCGCTCAACGCCGCGCCGTGGGGCCAGGTTCCGCTGCCGGCCAAGCTCGACGAGGTCACTGCCACCATCGTGCTGGCGGCGACGGGCAATGCCGCGCTGGTTCTCCAGGCGACCGACGGGGCGGCGCTGCGGCGGCGCCCGGCGGCCCAGACCGCGAGCTTTTCGCCCGGCGAAACCCACGATCATGTCCTCGCCGGATCGGCGCAAGCCCGGCTGGTCGAGCTGCGCAGCGAAGCACCCCAAGTTGCCCGCCTGGTCGAGACGCGGTGCGATCTTGCTGCGGGGCAGGTCTTCACCCGCGACGGGGCGAGGCAAGCGCTGCTGCTCGATGTCGCGCCGACCTTGCTGGTCACGCTCAAATTGCAGCGCCGTCCGGCGACCGGCTCGGTCACCCGTGAATTCCGGCTTGAAGACGGCACTCTGGCGCACCAGGCCGCGGGCAACGCGCGCGACAGCCGGTTCGAACTGGCCGCCGCGCTGCTCGGGCGGATGGGACGCATCGACGCCGCGCCGTTGCTCGCGGCAATGGCCGAGGAGCAGGGCGGGCAGTCGCTGCGCTGGCAATCGCTCAAGGAGTGCCTCGGGCTCGATACGGCTGAAGGGTTCGCCGTGTTGGGCAGGATTGCCGAGCGCCCCAGCGATCCGCTTGCAGCGCCGGCGCAGGCATTGCGCGCCCAGCTGCTGACAACTTATCCGCAACTTGCCGGAGCCCAGCCATGCCCCGCGTAATCGAGTTGCCCGACGATGCGGTTGCCTCGTTGGGCGAGGCTGCTGCGGGAATAACCGCGCAAGGCTTCGATCCGCACGACGAAGACAGCCTTTACAACACAGCGCTCTGGCTGCGGCGACTGGGCAACAATCAGGCGTTCCTCGGCGATCTGCTGGTCGAGCAACTGGCGCAGCGCCACCGCGAGGACGCGGGCGGCAATGCCTACAGCCCGCAAGTGGTGATGCTGGTCCCGCCAGGCGGCAGCTTTTTCATCCGTGCCAACATCTGGCCTTCGGCGGACGAACACATGGTTCGCGCCAGCGGCGAAGCGGCCTTTGCGATCGGCCTGCCGCATGATCACAATTTCAGCTTCCTCACCCACGGCTATTTCGGGCCGGGCTACTGGAGCGACTACTACGAATACGATTATGCAGAGGTGACCGGCTATCGCGGCGAGCCCGTGCCCTCGCTGCGCTTCATCGAACGATCGCGGCTCGAACCGGGTAAGCTGATGCTGTACCGCGCGCATCTGGACGTCCACGCCCAGCTGCCGGCCGACTCGCTCTCGGTCTCGCTCAATGTGATGCACACGGCGGGCGCGCAGGGCTGGCTCGATCAGTATAAGTTCGATTTGGAGCGGCGCGAGGTCGCCGCGCAGCTCTCGCCCGCGCCGAGTGCAGCGTTCCTCAAGGTCGCGGTCGGGCTGGGCGGCGAAGAGGCGCTCGACCTCGCACACCGGTTTGCATTGCGCCATCCGAGCGACACGATGCGGCTGGCGGCATGGGAGGCGCTGGCATCGCGGGAAATCGAGCCAGAGGCGCGCGATGCCCTGTGGCGCGAAGCAGAAGGGTCGGGGAGCCGGTTGGTGGCGACGGAGGCGCGGGCGCGGCGGACGGAATTGGTGGCTAGTTAGGAAACCCGCCAGTCAGTGCATCGATGGCGGCCTGCAGGATCACCGCTGCCGCCGCCGCATCGATCCGCGCCGCACGTTTGGCCCGGCTGATGTCCTGCGAGATCAGCGCGCCTTCCGCGCTCGCGGTCGACCAGCGCTCGTCCCACAGCAGGATCGGCAGGCCGAGCACCGAGAGATTGCGCGCATAGGCCCGGCTTGACTGGCTGCGCGGGCCTTCGCTGCCGTCCATGTTGATCGGCAGCCCGATCACGATCCCCAGCACGCTGCGTTGCTGCACCAGTTCGGCGAGCAAGACCTTATCCGCGCCGAACTTGCCGCGCTTCAGTGTCTTGCCGGGCGAGGCGAAGCGCCAACCGGCGTCGCAGAACGCGGTGCCGATGGTCTGGGTGCCGAGATCGAGCGCAAGCAGTGCGCCGCCCTCGGGCAAGGCGGCGGCGAACGCGCGCGCCTGATCGGTGATCAGTGCGCCGTCTGCCACGCCGCCGCCCGCGTTTCGAAATCGCGCTTCAGGTTGGTCCAGAACAAGACGTAGTCATAGACGTGGTAATTGCCGCCGGGCAGCACGAATGGGCCCATGGCGGGTCCGGGGCCGATCCGCAGCGTGCCGTCGGCATGGCACGATGCGCCGACCAGCCCGGGCGTGACCTTGGCGTGGTCCATCTTGAGGTCGGGCACAATGGCGCCGAGGTTCGCCGAGGCTGGCGCGTTGCCGCCAATCCCGCCGGTCAGCGGGTTCGAGCAGAGAATCTGCGGCGGGATCGGCATTGCCGTCCCGGCCGGATTGGCCAGGCGTTCGTAAGCCTGGCGCATCGTCGCCGGATCGGCATCGTCGCTGAACGAAAGGTAGCTCACCACGCAGCCGCCTTGCGCCGGGGTGGTGCAGGCGCGCAGACCCAGCAGGGCAGGATCGCGCGCGCTATCGACCACCCAGCCGATTACGTAAGCCGCGACCACGCGGCGCGCCAGCGGGGTCCCCTTGACCTTGTCAGCCAGCAACCGCTTGACGATGTAGCTGCCCTGACTGTGCCCGGCGAGCACGATCCCGCGTCCTGGCGGCTGCGCCGCGACGAAAGTATCAAAGGCCTTGGCGACATCGCTATAGGCGAGATCGAGCGCCTGGCGCGCGGCGGGATCGTCCGAGACAAACGCGCCGAGCGTCGCCTGGCGGTAGCGCGGCGCCCAGACTTCGGCGGCGTTGGCGAAGATGCTGGCATTGGCGCGCACGGTGATCTCGGCGATCTGGCGGGCTTGCGGGTCATCCAGCGTCGCGTTCCAATGGGTCTTCTTGAGGTAGCTGGTCGGGTGGACGAAGAAGACCGCCACCTGCGCTTGCGAGCTGTCGGGCAGCATGCCGTCGGGCTGCCACTTGACCGGATTGGTGCCGGTCATGCCCGGCCGCGCGAACCACATCGCGGGATCGTCGTAGACTTTGGGCTGGAGCGCGGGCTGGGCTTCGAACTTGATCGACGGCTCCATCGCGATCCGGGTCATCGCCTCAGGATAAAACGACAAGGCCAGCCGTGCGCCTACGACCAACACGATCACCAACGCCACCAGATACAAAAATTTGCGCGCCATTCGCAGTCTAGCCGGTTTCTTCATTGCGCAGCGACTGCCGCTCGAGCGCAACCTTGAGCATCGCCACCAGTGGATCTGCCAGCGCCAGCCCGAGGATCCCGAACAGCGTGCCCATGACCAGCTGCATCCCCAGCACCAGCGCCGGGGCCAGGTCGGCGGTGCGCTTGGCCACCATCGGCACGATGATATTGCCATCGACCGTCTGCACCACGAGATAGACCACCATGCAGTACAGCCCGGTGTTGGTGCTTTCGGAAAATCCGACCAGCACCATCAGCACACCCGAAATCGGCGCACCGATATTGGGCAGGAAGGCGAGCAGCCCGGTCAGCAGCCCCAGTACGCCGGCCAGCGGCACGCCCCACATTGCGAGCAGGATCCACGTCGTTACCCCCTCAACCGCCATGCCCAGCAGGCGCCCCGCGAGCAGGCGGCGCAAGGTCTTGCCCATCGCCGCGGCGGTCACTTCGAACCGCGTGCGTTCCTGGACCGGCAGCAGCCAAGCGAACCCGCGGCGGTAAAGATGCGGTTCGGCCGCGATATAGATGCCAAGCACGAGGATGCCGAAAGCGGTGGTCAGCCAGCCGATCACGCCGCCGACCGCGCTGGTCAGGTCGCCGACCGACCCGGCGAGCTTTTCGACCAGCCCTTGCAGCGATTTGATGTTGAAGTTGGCGCCGTGGGCTTGCAACCAGCTGAGGATCTTGAGCGCTTGGGTCTGGATCACGGCGGGAAGCTGCGCGGCCTGCTGGGCCATCGCGGTACCCGCGAAGGTTGCGGTCCAGACGATAAACACCACCGCGAAGATCACCACCATCGCCACCCGCCAGCCGCGCCCGATCGGCAGGACCCGGCCGAGCAGCCGCACCCCGCCGTCGATCATCGCGGCAAACACCATCCCGCCGAAAATGATCAGCAAGGGCTGGGCGAGATAGACAATCAGCGCGAGGCCCGCGGCCAGCCCGATCCACACCGCCGCGCGCTTGGCTTCCTTCAGCAGCACCGGATCGTGAATATCGGTCGGGCCAACGTGTTCGGTGATCGGCGTTTCGGCCGCAGTCGCCGCTTCCGCCTTGACCGTACGCGCGCGGATCTTGCGCAGCGACTTGTCGGCGGCTTGCGATACGGTTTTGGGCGTGGAACTGACTGGAGCCATCACTTTTCCTTCGTCAGGTGGACCGCGCGCAAGCTGGTCCAGGACCGCCCCGAACGCAAGGCCGACCACCAGGTCAAAGGATTCCACTGCTGGCTGCCGTCGAGGGAAAAGGTAACGAATTCAGCGCGTCCACCGACGTCGGACAGCGGCACCGGGCCGCCCAGCCCATCGGACATGATCGGTACCCGGCTGTCGGCCGAATGATCGCGGTTATCGCCCATCAGGAACACGTGGCCGGCAGGAACGGTCAATTCGGGCATGTTGTCGAACGGATCGTGCGGGTTGTCCTTGATGATCAGATACGTCGCGCCGCCCGGCAGCACTTCGCGGTAAGTCGGCAGGTCGATCACCTTGCGGCCCGACGGCAACATGCGCGGCTCGATCCCGAAATCGTCATAGCACCATGTTTTGGTGCCATGTTCGCCGCACATCAGTTCGGGGTCGGCGTCGAGCTGAACGTGAGTTTCCGCCATCTGCGGCACCGGCTGACCGTTGAGCACGATCTGGCCGTTGACCACTGCGATCCGGTCATTCGGCACGCCGATCACCCGCTTGATCAGGTCATCGGTGCGGTTGCGCGGGACCACGATCACGATGTCGCCCCGCTTGGGCATGCCCGGCAGCACCCGCCACTTGCCGCGCGGCAACACGTGAAAGCTCGCCGAGGCCCAGTTCCAGCCGAACGGGAACTTGGAAACCACCAGCCGGTCACCGACCAGCAGATTGGGCATCATCGAGATCGACGGAATGTAGAACGGCTTGGCGATGAAGCTGTGGAACGCCAGCACAGCCAGCAACATCCACACCAGCCCACGCAACTCGCCCAGCCAATCGACCTTGTCGGCGCTCGTCTCGGTGACCGCGATTTCGCTCGCTTCGACGGGTTCGGCAGATTCAACAGTTACGGCAGTTTCGGTCACAATTTGCGGGCCTCGATAACCACGAAGGCCTGCGCCCAGGGGTGGTCATCCGTTAGGGTGAGATGGATCACCGCCTCATGCCCGGCGGGCGTGATCGCGGCAAGTCTGGTTGCGGCACCACCGGTCAGGGCGAGCGTGGGTGCGCCGCTGGGCAGATTGACCACGCCGATGTCCCGCATAAACACCCCGGCCTTGAACCCGGTTCCCACCGCCTTGGAAAAAGCCTCCTTGGCGGCAAAGCGCTTGGCCAGCGTACCCGCCTTGGTGAACGGGCGGCGGGCGGCCTTGGCGCGTTCGGTTTCGGTGAAGACACGCTGTTCGAAGCGCTCGCCCCAGCGCTCGAGCGAATTAGCAATCCGCTCGATGTTGCACAGGTCGGAGCCGATGGAGATGATCAACGCCCGCTCCTCATCTGGCGCTGTCCATCAGTTCGCGCATCCGCAGCACCGCGGCTTCCAGCCCGGTAAAGATCGCTTCGCCGATCAAGTAGTGACCGATGTTGAGCTCGGCGAGCTGCGGGATCGCGGCAACCGGTTGGACGTTGTCGTAAGTCAGTCCATGCCCGGCGTGGGGCTCAATCCCGTTCTTGGCGGCGAGCGCGGCCATGTCGGATAGGCGGCGTAGTTCGATTGCCTGCTGCTCGCCCACGGCATGGGCATATTCGCCGGTGTGCAGCTCGACCACCGGCGCGCGCAGCTTCATCGCGGCTTCGATCTGACGCTCTTCGGGGGCAATGAACAGGCTGACGCGGATGCCAGCATCGCTGAGCCGTGCGACGATCGGCGCAAGCCGGTTGTGCTGCCCGGCGGCATCGAGCCCGCCCTCGGTCGTCCGCTCCTCGCGCCGTTCGGGGACGATGCAGGCGGCGTGCGGCATATGGCGCAGCGCGATGGCGAGCATCTCGTCGGTCGCCGCCATTTCGAGGTTGAGCGGCAGATTGGTCGCGGCCTGGATCCGCGCGAGGTCTTCGTCGCGGATGTGGCGGCGGTCTTCGCGCAAGTGCGCCGTAATCCCGTCGCCGCCGCATTCCGCCACGATCTGCGCAGCGCGAACCGGATCGGGGTGATCGCCGCCGCGCGCGTTGCGGATCGTCGCCACGTGATCGATGTTCACGCCCAGTCTAAGCAGGTGGGGGTGGAGCCGGGGCGGGATCATGCAGCACCCTGCGGGCAGGCGGCGAGACTGAGCATATCGTATGAAAACCCTTTGCCTTGCCACACTTCGCCAAAGTCGAATTCGGCTTGATCGCCGAACAGGGCAACTGCGATGCCCAGTTCCGGCAGAATGAAATTGCGCACCTGTATGCCTCCGATTGCGCCGCGCCGCTCGATGATGCGTACCGGTGCAGCGCAGCCCTTGAGCGGGGCCGAGAACGCCCACTGGCCCAGCGCGATGGAGCCGAGCTGGGGCTGGCCGTCCCACATTTCCGCCAGCTGCGGTGCGGGCAACAGTCGGCCGCGCTGCAAGGCAAGGTCGAATTTGAGCAGCTCTGACATTGATCCGTAGAGCGCCCCGGCCCCGCCAAAGCGTTCAAGCGCGTAAACCGGTTCGGGCTTCGACCCGGTGAAACCCGGGATCGTTGCGACATTGCCGGGGAACGTCCCGACAGACCGCAGTTCCAGTGGCCCGGCGATCCGTTCGGCTACCAGTTGCTGCCAACTGGTGCCAGTGACTGCTTCAAGTAGCGCGGCGGCGACGATATAGTCGCAATTGTTGTACGACCAGTTGCCGCCGGGCTCGCCCTTGGGGGTGCCTGCGCAGTAATCGAGAGGTTGAGTGATGGGCTGCGCTGCGGGCCGATAGAAATCGGGCACGCCATCGGGACCGGGCGCGGTATCATCGGGATTGGGTAGGCCGCTCTGGTGGCGCAGCAGTTGCCGCACTGTCATCGCTGCTGCATTGGGCGAGGCGAACTTGGGCAAATACTGTGCAACCGGCTGGTCGAGATCAATCCGTCCAGCAGCAACTTCCTGCATCACTAGTACGGCGATCACCTGCTTGGTGACAGAAGCCCAGCGCCACACCTGGTTTGCCTTGCGCGCCGTTCCGGACCCATCCTGCGCGGCGACGACCGAAACCGGCGATCCTTCGGCTGCTCCGGGCCGCCTGAAGTATGTCATGCCAAATTCGCCGCTGAACCCGGCTTTGGTGGCGACGGCACGGCTTCCGGTCATGAAGGCAAGCAGACGCGTACCAGCGTAGTCGCTCTGCGCGACTTCTGCGGCGACAGCCGGTGACAGTGGACGCGGCGGGCTGGGGCTGGGGCTGGGCGGGCCGGGGGGCGGCGGAGCCGGCATGACCACAGGCGGCGCGGCAGGCGGGGCGCTGAACGCAGCGGTGCCGACTACCGCCGCAGCCAGCCCACACGAAAGGCGGAAGGATCCCACTATTTGGCCCTGCTGCCGGGCTTGACCGCTTCGCTCGACGCCAGTTCTGGCGGCAGCTCATCGGGCGCATAGGTCGGGAAATTGATCGCGATCAGCGGGTAGAACGGCACGCCAAGATCCACCGCTCCGGTCGACCGGTCGACCAGTGCGGCCGCCGCAATCACTTCGCCGCCGGCTTCTTCGATGCAGCGAATCGCTTCGCGGCTGGAGAGGCCGGTGGTCACCACATCTTCGACCATCAGCACCTTGTCGCCCGGTTCGAGCGCAAAGCCGCGGCGCAGTTCGAAGGTGCCGCTCGGGCGTTCGACGAACATCGCCTCGATCCCGAGCGCGCGGCCCATCTCATGCCCGATGATCACGCCGCCCATTGCCGGCGCGACGACCTTGGCGATGTCCTTGCGCAGTTCACGCGGAATCCTCGCAGCGAGCGCGGAAGCCAGCCGCCCGGCGCGCTGCGGATCCATCAGCACCCGCGCGCACTGCAGGTAATGTGAGCTGTGACGACCGGAGGAGAGCAGGAAATGGCCTTCCAGCAAGGCTTTGCTGGCGCGGAACTCCGCCAGCACATCGTCATCCTGCATGGTCGTCACAAGCCTTTCGCGTAATTTGCACGGCGCAAACGATGCCCTTTGGGGAACCTCGCAAAAAATCCCCCTAGAGGCGCTTGAGGTGCCCGTAAAGCGCGCGTATAGGCCCCCCAGAAATTGACAACTCCCATGGGGCAAGGGGGAGCGCATATGGCTTCGGCTCGCCCAGACTAGCGAAAGCAAGAGGAACGATGACAATCGGCCATACCGTCCGCGCAGCGGGTCACGCGATCAAGGCTGTCGCGCTCTCTTTGGCATTGCTGGCGGCACCCGGTGCGGTGCTGGCAGCACCTGCTGCGGCTCCGGCAGTTGCAGCGCCCACCGCTTCGGCGGCGGTCAACGACAACGCCAAGGCAGCAGCAACGCCGGCCGCCCCGGCCACTGCCGCTTCGGTTGCGATCCCTGCGACTCCGCCGATCGATGCCAACGATCCGCACTTCAAGGTCGCTCCCGGCGGCTACACCCCGTTGCCCGCAGTCGAAGGCATCGGCATGCCGATTCCCGGCGGAATTAACCTGCAAGCCCAGTATTCGCCCAACGGTCACAAAGCCTATGCGATGCACACCTGGCTGATCTGGGTGATGGTCGGGATTACCGTCTTCGTCCTCGCGCTGCTGATAATCGTCGCGGTGCGGTTCAATGCCAAGGCCAACCCGGTGCCGTCGAAGACTGCGCACAACACGCTGCTCGAAGTGGTCTGGACCGGGGTGCCGATCCTGATTCTGGTGGCGATCTCGGTCCCCTCGGTCAACCTGCTGCGCGCGCAGTTCAAGCCTGCGCCGAAGAACGCGTTGACCGTCAAGGCGACTGGCAACCAGTGGTACTGGACTTACCAGTATCCCGACAACGGCAAGGTCGAGGTGATCTCGAACATGCTCAAGGAAGGCGGCGAAGGCCAGCCCGGCGAGCGCACCCGCACCGTCGCCGATGGCCCGCAGCACCTCGCGGTCGACAACCGGATGGTCGTGCCGATCAATGAAGACATCCGTTTGCAGACCACCGGAGCCGACGTGATCCACGCGTTCGCGGTGCCCTCGCTGTGGTTCAAGCTCGATGCGGTGCCGGGACGGCTCAACGAGAAGGTCCTGCGGGTCGAGAAGCCGGGGGTTTACTTCGGCCAGTGTTCCGAACTGTGCGGGGTCAAGCATGGCTATATGCCGATCGTGGTCGAAGCCCTGCCGCGCGACCAGTTCAACTCCTGGGTGATCGCCCAGGGCGGCAAGATCGACGGGGCGCCCGATGCTCCCGCTGCTCCTGCCACCGCTGCGCCAACCGCTATCGCTCCCGCCGCCGCCAAGCCGGCCGCCTGAGCTTACCCCGAATTCAAGGACAGAGGTTTACCCATGGCCACCACCGCCGACACCGTCCAGGCTCACGCCGAAGATCACGGGCATCACGATCACAAGCCGGGCTTTTTCGCCCGCTGGTTCATGTCGACCAACCACAAGGACATCGGCACGCTGTACCTGATCTTCGCGATCATGTCGGGGGTTATCGGCGGTGCCATATCGGGGCTGATGCGGCTCGAACTGGCGCATCCGGGGATTCAGTACTTGGGCTCGATCGCCTCGTTCCTCGGCGAAAAGAACCCCAGCTTCGATACCCAGTTGCACCTGTGGAACGTGCTGATCACCGCCCATGGCCTGATCATGGTGTTCTTCATGGTCATGCCGGCCTTGATCGGCGGTTTCGGCAACTGGTTCGTGCCGCTGATGATCGGCGCGCCCGACATGGCCTTCCCGCGGATGAACAACATCTCGTTCTGGATGACCGTCGCGGGGTTCTGCAGCCTGATGATCTCGGCTTTTGTGCCCGGTGACACCACCGGCAACGGCGCCGGAATCGGCTGGACGGCGTACGCGCCGCTCTCGACCTATGGCGCGCAAGGCCCGGCGACCGACTTTGCGATCTTCTCACTGCACCTTGCCGGTGCCGCCTCGATCATGGGTGCGATCAACTTCATCACCACCATCTTCAACATGCGCGCGCCGGGGATGACGCTGCACAAGATGCCGCTGTTCGTGTGGTCGGTGCTGGTCACCGCGTTCCTGCTGCTGCTGGCGCTGCCGGTGCTGGCGGCCGCGATCACCATGCTGATCACCGACCGCAACTTCGGCACGACGTTCTTCGACGCAACCGGCGGCGGCGATCCGGTGCTTTACCAACATCTGTTCTGGTTCTTCGGCCACCCCGAAGTCTACATCATGATCCTGCCCGGTTTCGGCATGATCAGCCAGATCATCTCGACGTTCTCGAAAAAGCCGGTGTTCGGCTACCTCGGCATGGCTTACGCGATGGTTGCGATCGGCGTGGTCGGCTTCGTGGTGTGGGCGCACCACATGTACACCACCGGATTGTCGCAGGACGTGAAGGTGTATTTCACCGCCGCCACCATGGTCATCGCGGTGCCCACCGGCATCAAGATCTTCTCG
>JANYGC010000025.1 GCA_025359425.1 Sphingomonadaceae bacterium | reverse complement strand
CTGCCAGCGCAAGTGAATGTAGAAGAAGTGCAGCTCGTCGAGCCGGATTTTGCTGGTCGACAGCCGCCGCGCGCTGGCCGGGCTCGACGCTGCCACTGCAGCAGTGCCGATCGCCATCAGGATCAGCACGATCAGCAGCAGGGTGCGGTCGATCTCGCGCCACCAGATCGCAAGGTCGCTGCGGCGGCGCTGCTTGTGGCGCTGGGCCGCACCGTCGGCGCTCAGCCGGCCACCGCGCGGCACCAGGGGCGGGTTAGAGGCCATCAGTGCTTCGCGCCGAGAGCGGGCTCTGGGGTGGTCAGCGCCTCGACGATCTGGCGGAAAGCATCGCCGCGCGCCTCATAATCGCGGAACTGGTCGAAGCTGGCGCAAGCCGGCGAAAGCAGCACCACGTCGCCCGGCACCGCGACTTCCATCGCCTGACGGATCGCCTCGCACATCATCTCGCTGCGGACCACCGGGACCTGGTCCTCGAGCAGATCGGCGAATAGCGGCCCGGCTTCGCCAATGGTGTAGGCGGAGGCAACATTGCGCACGAACGGCATGCATTCGCCCAATGTGTCGCCCTTGGGCAGCCCGCCGACGATCCAGTGAATGCGGCGGCGCGGATTGGGCGGAAAGGCGGCAAGCGCGGGTGCGGCCGAGGCGGGGTTGGTCGCCTTGCTGTCGTTGATGAACATCACCCCGTTTACGTCGGCGACGCGTTCCATCCGGTGCGGCAGGCCGCGGAAGCTGGCCAGCGCTGGCCGCCATTGCCCCGCGGTCAGCCCCAGCGCTTCGGCAATTGCCACCGCCACCGCTGCATTCTGGAGGTTGTGCGGGCCTTGCAGCGAGGGCCAGTCGGCCTGCAGCTCGGCCAGGTCGTGGCCGCCGACGATGCGGACCTTGGCGGGATCACGCAACTGGCTTTCGCGCGCGGCGATCCCCTGGGTCATCGCGTCGGACGTTCCGAACACGGCAAATTGATCGGCGCGCTGCATCGCGAACAGCCGCGCCTTTGACGCGGCATAGCCGGTAAATCCATCATACCGGTCGAGGTGATCCGGGGTTATGTTGAGCAGCGCGGCCACGTCGCATTGCAGCGTGTGAGTCAAGTCAAGCTGATAGCTCGACAGTTCGAGGATATAGACCCCGCCGGCATCGAGCGGGTTCTGCCCGAGCACCGGCAAACCGATGTTGCCGCCCATCCGGGTCGGCAGCGCCGCGCTTTGCACGATATGGTGGAGCAAAGCCGTGGTGGTCGATTTGCCGTTGGTCCCGGTAATCCCGACCACGCGGTGCGCGGGCAGGTTGGGCCGGGCCTGCGCGAACAGTTCGATATCGCCGATCACCGGCACCCCGAAGCTCGCGGCATGCCCCGCAATCGGATGCTGGTTGAGCGGCACCCCGGGCGAGACGACCACCCCGGCATAGCCGGTCAGGTCGATGCCCACCGGATCGGCCAGCTCGCAGCGGTTGCCGATCGCCCGGCGCGGTTCTTCGCGGCTGTCCCACGCGGTGACCGTGGCCCCGCCTGCAAGCAGGCTGTTCACCGCCGACATGCCCGACCGGGCGAGACCAAGCACCGCAAACCGCTGTCCGGCAAAGGCGGGGGTGGTGATCATCGCAGCTTGAGCGTCGACAGCCCGATCAACGCGAGCACGATCGAGACGATCCAGAAGCGGATCACCACGGTCGATTCCTGCCAGCCGAGCTGCTCGAAATGGTGATGGATCGGGGCCATCTTGAACACGCGTTTCCCGGTGCGTTTATAGACCGCGACCTGGATGATGACCGAGGCGGTTTCCATCACGAACAGTCCGCCGACGATCAGCAGCACAATTTCGTGATGCGAGGCAACGGCGATCGCCCCCAGCGCGCCGCCCAAAGCAAGGCTCCCGGTATCGCCCATAAACACCGCGGCAGGCGGCGCATTGAACCACAGGAAGGCGAGGCAGGCGCCCATGATCGCCGCACACAGGATCGCCAGCTCGCCCGCGCCGGGTACGTGCGGAATGCCAAGGTAATGCGCAAAGTCGGTGCGCCCGGCGAGGTAAGCGATGATCGCAAAAGCCCCGGCGGCGATGACCACCGGCATGGTGGCCAGCCCATCGAGCCCGTCGGTCAAGTTCACGGCGTTGCCAAAGCCGACCATCACCAGCGCGGCGAACGGATAGTACAGCCAACCAAGCGGGATAAAGTGATTGCTCAGTACCGGAACATAGAGGTTGGTCCCGACGTGACTGACGATAATCCAGCTTGCCACCCCGGCCACCGCGAATTCGGCCAGCAGCCGCATCCGCCCTGAAATCCCTGTCGAGCTGCGCTTTTTGACCTTGTCGTAATCGTCCAGAAATCCGATCAATCCGAAACCGCCAGTCACCGCGAGGCAGGCCCAGACGAAGGGGTCGGTCAGGTCCATCCAAATCAACATCGAGAGAATCAGCGAGACCAGAATCATCAGGCCGCCCATGGTTGGCGTGCCACGCTTGGCCAGATGGGTTTGCGGGCCATCGGCGCGGATTGGCTGGCCTTTGCCCTGGCGCAGCCGCAGCATGTTGATGAAGCGCGGTCCGATCACCAGACCGATGACCAATGCGGTCATCAATGCTGCGCCCGCGCGGAACGTCTGATAGCGGATCAGGTTCGCGAGGCCTTCGAAATGGAAGTAGTGCGCAATCAGGTACAGCATGCCTGATGCTAATCCTTATCTTGTACGAGCGCGGCAACCAATGTTCCCAACCCGACCGAATTCGATCCCTTGACGAGGATCGCGTCGCCGCCTTCCACCCCAAGCTCCCGCAGACGCTCAAGCGCTTCGCGGGCCGTTCCGCAATGCGCGAAGGCCGGAGGCTTGCCAAGCAAGGAGTGGCCCGGTTTCCCCAGTTCATCGGCCAGCACGCGCATCTCGTCGCCGACCAGAATCGCCCGGTCGATCTGCGCGGCCATCAGCGGCTCGATCAGAGCGGCGTGAAACGCGGGGCCCAGCTCGCCCAGTTCCTTCATCGCACCCAGCACCGCGATGCGCCGCCGCGCCGGGGTTTTCCCGAGCTGCGCGAGCGTGGCGCGCATCGACGCGGGGTTGGCGTTGTAGCTTTCATCGATCAGCAAGGCCTGGCCTGAGCCATCGCCGCCACGCACAGTCAGCACGGTGCGCGCACCCCGGCCCTTGAGGCCCTGCATCTCGGCCAGTGCCAGTCCGGCTGCACCCAGATCGCCGCCGGCCGCGCGCACCGCCGCCATGACGGCGAGCGAATTGGCGATCCAGTGCTCGCCCGGTTCTGCCACGGTGTAGCAAATCCGCCGGTCGCCTAGATCGGCGGTGATCAGCGAACCGCCGCCGGGAGCTGGCACCGCATCGAGCAACCGGACGGTTGCATGGGCTGCCCGGCCGAAGGACTGCAGCACGACCCCTAGGCGATCTGCGGCACCTTTCAACCGATCGTAATGGGGGCTGTCTGCCGGAACAATTGCGATCCCACCGGGCTCCAGCCCCTCGAATATCTCTGCCTTGGCATCGGCAATCGCCTCTTCGCTGCCGAGCATCTCGATATGCGCCGGCGCGATCGCGGTGATCACGGCGACGTTGGGGCGCACTTGCCGGGTCAGCGCGGCGATCTCGCCAGCATGGTTCATGCCCATCTCGAACACACCGAACTTGGCTCGCGCCGGCATCCGCGCCAGGCTGAGCGGCACGCCGACATGGTTGTTGTAGCTCTTGACCGAGCGGTGCGCCTGGCCCCGGCTCGAGCGGTCGAGCGCGGCAAAGATCGCTTCCTTGACCCCGGTCTTGCCCACCGATCCGGTCACCCCGATAATCTGGGCCGCCGTGCGCTGCCGCGCGGCTTTGGCGAGAAGCTCAAGGGCAATCGAGGTATCATCGACCAGCACGTGCGGGCCATCGACGGGGCGATCGACCACCACCGCAGCAGCCCCGCGCGCAAAGGCCATCGCGACGAATTTGTGGCCGTCCATCGCCTCGCCCTTGAGCGCGAAAAACAAGTCGCCCGGCATCACGTCACGGCTGTCGATCTCGACCCCCGAAACCTGGAACTGGCCCACCGCCACCCCGCGCACCGCGCGCGCGATTTCAACCGCATCCCACAGCGCAAGACCGAGCAGGTCGTCGTCCTCGGCCGGCCAGGCGAGGATCTTGGCCAAAGCATTCATGCCGCACACTCCCGGGCAACGGTTACGTCGTCAAACGGCAGGACCCGCATGGCGTCCCCTGCTCCGATAATCTGGCCCTGCTCGTGGCCTTTGCCTGCGATCAGGACGATGTCGTCCGCTCCTGCCTCGGCAATCGCGGCAGCAATCGCGGCGCGGCGTTCGCCGCCATCGCGCAGCTTGCCTGAACCGCCCGCAAGAACCGCAGCGCGGATCGCGGCGGGGTCTTCGCTGCGCGGGTTGTCGTCGGTGACGATGCCGAGATCTGCTTGGTTTGCCGCGATCCGGCCCATCTCCGGGCGCTTGCCCTGGTCGCGGTCACCACCCGCGCCGAAGACCACGATCAGGCGGCCCGAGCAGTGCGGGCGCAGCGCGGCGATGGCTGCTTCGAGCGCGTCTGGCGTATGGGCGTAATCGACATAAATCGGCGCACCAGCGCGGCTGATCGCGGCGCGTTCAAGCCTGCCGCGCACCGGCTGGAGCCGCGCCAGTGCATCGAACACGCGGGCAGCATCGCTGCCGGTGGCAATCGCTAGCCCAGCGGACACAAGCGCATTCGCGGCCTGATAAGCGCCGATTAGCGGCAACTTTACGGTGTGGGCGGTGCCCGCGTGCTCGATTTGCAAGGTCTGACCCAGTTGACCGGCCGAGCAAGCGAGAAGGTGGATGGACGACCCGTCTGTCCTATCCGCCTTCTCGCCCACGCAGAGCAGCCGCAGCCCCCGCTGGCGGACATGCTCGCAAGCCTTTTCGGTCCATTCGTCATCGGCCCAGACAACCGCTGTGCCGCCGGCATCGACGACCTCATCGAACAGCCGCATCTTGGCAGCGAAGTAATCGTCCATGTCGGCATGGTAATCGAGGTGATCGCGGCTGAGGTTGGTGAAGGCGCCGGCCACGACCTTCAGCCCCTCGTTGCGATATTGCGACAATCCGTGGCTCGAGGCTTCGTAGGCAACATGGGTCACGCCCTCGCGCGCCAGACCGCTCATGTTGGCGAGAAAGGTGACGATATCGGGCGTGGTCAGCCCGGTCGAAATGCTTTCGTCCGCAGTGGTCACGCCAAGCGTGCCAATCGACGCCGCGCGTTCGCCCAGCATGCGCCAGATCTGGCGGGTCATCTCGACGCACGAGGTCTTGCCGTTGGTGCCAGTGACGGCAACCACAGTCTCAGGAACGGGCGTGAAGAACCCGGCGGCGAGCTGCGCGAAAGTGCGGCGCGGAACCGCCGCAGAAATGTGCACCGCGCCGTCGACCGGTGCCTCATCGCGGGCAACAACCGCCACAGCTCCGGCAGCAACAGCGGCAGGAATGAAGTTCTCACCATTGACTGCGGTGCCGACAAAGGCCCCGAATACGGTGCCCGGTGCAACCTTGCGGTGATCGATCGCGAACCCGGTGACCTGCGCGTCGCCGCTGCCACTGGGCAAAGCTATGTCCGCACGCTTTGCCAGCGCGCCCAGCTTCACTCGCCGTCTCCGCTGCCGACCAGCGGTGCTAGATCGGTGATGTCGACGTCGCGGGTGGCATCGGGCATGATCCCGAGCAGCGGGCCGATCCGCGGCACCAGCCGCCCGACCAGCGGCGCGGCATTCCACGCGGCCGTCCGCTGACCCGAACTCGCCGCAGTGGCTTTCGGTTCGTCGAGCATCGCGATGATCACGTAGCGCGGGTGGTCCATCGGGAAAGCGGCGGCGAAGGTCGCGATGATATTGGTCTTCTGATAGCCGTGCGAGCCAGGCTTTTCAGCCGATCCGGTCTTGCCGCCGACCCGGTAACCCGCCGCGTTGGCTTTGCGCCCGGTGCCAAGATCGACGATCAGCCGCAGCAGCTGGCGCATCCGCGCACTGGTCGAAGCCTTGAACACGCGCCGTCCCTGGACATCGGTGCCGGGCTGAACCTTGATCAGCGTGGCCGGCCGCCAGATGCCGCCGTTGACCATCGCCGCGTAAGCTTCGGCGAGGTGCAGCGGCGTAATCGCCAGGCCGTGGCCGAACCCGACGGTCATCGTGGTGATCCGTGACCAGTCACCGCGCGGCCAGATCGGGAAGCCGCGGGCGGGCAGCTCGATATACGGGCGTTCGTTCATGCCAAGCGCGCGCATGGTCGCGTTGAGCCGCGCCCCGCCAAGTTCGTCAGCGACCTGCGCGGTGACGATGTTGGACGAATGGATCAGCGCCTCTGGTACATTGAGCGAAGCCCCGAAGCCGTGACTGTCGCGGATCTGGAATCCGCCGATCGAAATCGGGCGCGATGATTGGTAGCGCCGCCCAAGGTCGGTAATCGTCCCGGCATCGATCGCCGCGGCAACCGTGACCGGCTTCATCACCGAGCCTAGTTCGTAGACCTGGTTGGTCACCCGGTTGAAGATGTTGGCCTCCCCCGCGCCGTCGATCAGGTTGGGGTTGAATGACGGCAGCGAGGCGAGCGCGACCACTTCG
>JANYGC010000121.1 GCA_025359425.1 Sphingomonadaceae bacterium | reverse complement strand
GTCATCGCCATCGAGCGCCGGTCAGCCGGGAAATAATCGGCAATGATCGAATTGCAGGCCGGCGTTCCACCGGCCTCACCGATACCAACGCCGACCCGCGCCAACAATAGGTCCCAAAAGCCGCGCGTGTAACCAGTCAGCGTCGTCATGAGCGACCAGACTGCCACCGATGCCGCCAAGAGCGTGCGGCGGTTGGTTCGGTCGCACAACCATGACAAGGGAAGACCCATCACCACGTAGAACAACGCCAGGGGAATCCCGAGCCATGCCGCCCCGGTGTCGCTCAACTGCAATTCTTTGCTGATCGGGCCGATCAAGGTGGAAAGAACGTAACGGTCGGCGATGCTGATGGTGTAAACCAGCATCATGATGATCAGGACATACCAACGCTGCCCCAGCGTGGAGACCCGGTCAGCGCCAACCGGTGCCATACTCGCCATATGCTCTTCCCTTGTCAGGTTGCGGCCAGCTCCGGGCCGAGGACTGCGCGAAGCGGATCGAGGAACGCGTTGAAGTTCTCCCACTGATCGACGCCGCTTGTGAAAATGGGTTGCCGGACTTGTTCGGAACTGGCGGTGCGCACGGCCCGTTCGGTCTGGTGGAAATTGACGCAGGCAGCTTCGAACGGCAGCCCGAGATAATCGAGCAGCCGGCGCACCTGGCCTTCGACATCGGCCACCACGTCTTCGTATTGAACCTTCAGAACCTTGCCGGGCAGGACCGCGTCCCAGTGCTCCATCAGCGCGACATAGTCTTTGTAGTAGTGACCGATTTCCTCGAGCCCGTAGGTAAATTCCTGCCCCTCGGCGAACAGCTGCTTAAAGCCGCTGAAGCAGCACCCCATCGCCCCGCGCCGGGCATCGATGATCCTGGCATTGGGCAAGATCAGGTGGATCAGGCCGATATGGCGGAAGTTGTTGGGCATCTTGTCGATGAAGAAGGGCGTGCCGTGCTTGCGGTGGATTGCCGTGTCGCGGATGTAAGCTTCGCCAAAGCCGGTCAGCTCGGCGCGGGTCAGCTCGGCGAGGTTGGCAGGATAGCGCGCCTCTTCATCGACGCGGCGCCGCCCATCCAGCCGGTGCGCCAGGGCCAGGATGTTGGGCAACTCCATCGTGCCTTCAATCTGGCTGTGCGAAGCGAGGATTTGTTCGATCAAGGTTGAACCGGCGCGCGGCAGGCCCAGGATGAATATGGGGTCGGGTGCGGCGCTGCCCGCGCCTGCCAGTCCGGCAATCAGCGCCGGCGTGCAGTGTTCGATCTGCAACGCCATCTCGTTCGAGATTTTGCGCCAGTCATAGCCCACTTCATCGCGTTTGAGCCGATTGCCGCGCTCATAATAAGCAAACGATGCCGCGTAATCGCCGCGGTCTTCAAGCGCCTTGCCGAGCGCAAAACACAAGTGATGGCGATCAATCAGCTCGGTGGTGGTGACCGCTTCCAGCCGCCGCATCGCGGCAATCTGGGTGTCATCGAACTGATAGGTCTTGAGATTGGCCAGGCTCCAATAGGCATCGCCGAAATCAGGGCGGATCGCGTAGGCCTTGCTATAGGCTGCGATCGCGTCCTGCTGCTGGCCGACGGTCTTCAGCGCATGGCCCAGGGTTAGCTGGATATTGGGATAGTCGGGCATTTGCGCGGCGCATTGCCGGTAGACCTTCAGCGCTTCGTCGAAATTGCCCACCGCGAGATTCTCGTTGGCGTAGAGCATTTCGACTTGCGGACTGTCCGGCTCCTTGTCGCGCAGCAACCTGGCCTGTTCGAGCGCCTGCGCGAATTTCTGGCGCTTGTGCAGCACTTCGACATAATCGAAATGCGCGCCAGCATTGTCGGGTTCGATCACCAGCGCGGATTCGAGCAGGAATTCGGCTTCATCTAGCGAGCTGAACCGGATGCCGATTTCGGCCAGCATGCGCATGGCCTCGACATGGTGTCCGTTGGTCTGGAGAAATCCGCGGCAGATATTCTCGGCCTTCAGGTACCGCCCTTCCTGAATCATGCTGGCGACCGCCTGCAACTCGGGCGGCAGGGTGGCCAGATAGTTGCGCTGCCGCTCGGCAAATTCCGCCGGTTCGGTGCGCCCGGCCGCAGTATGGATCGTCGCCAGCATATTCCAGCTGGCGGCGAGCGCGGCGTTGTGAGTTACCGCGCGCTGATAAGCCGCAAACGCTCCGGCGGTATCCCCTTGGTCGCGCAGACAATGGCCGCGCTCCTGATAAGCCAGGCCGTTGCGCGGATCCTGCGCAATCAGCTGGTCGAGCAGCGCGAGTGCGGCGGCGATATCGCCCTGAAAGCGCCGCGCCACTGCCAGAGTATACAGCGCGTCACGGTCGGCGGGATCGCTTTCCAAGATGTCTTCGCACAGCTTTGCAGCAGCAGGGAGCTGCCCGTTCTGCAGCAGCGCGCGCGCACGACATAGCGATTGCTCGCTGGTGGTCGGCTGGGTCGCGCTTTGCGTCATCGGTAGAGCCTTGTCATCAGGCAGTGGAATAGCCGAAAACTTCACCGAAGTAAGATTTTCCGGCGCCTGGTGAAATCCACCGGGCTGGTGGAAGAAGCCGGAGGAAATCGTTTCCGATCACCCCCGGCCTGTTCCGGATTGGCACCCTGCGGCACCGGTCACTCCCCACTTCGCATCACCGGACAAGGGGCGACCCGCTCGCTTACATCGAGAAGGAAACGCGGACCCCGATCGTACGCGGGCGCGAGGTGGTGATCCGCAGCTCGCCGTCATTGCCGCTTTTGTACAACTCGGGACGTTCATCGGTCAGGTTTTCGCCAAACACTTCCAAGGTCCAGTTATCCCGGCTGACCCCGAATGCGGCACTGACGGTATTGTACGAAGCCTGCGGCTGCGAAGCGCGCAGCGGGGTTACGACATCGCCCGGCCTGATCGTCACGCCATTATAGGTCACGGGGACACTCGCCGCATAGCCAGCCGTTGCGTTAAAGGTCGGATAGCGGATGCTGACATTGTCGATGATCGACGAAATGCTGCTGCCGACATGGTGGAACGAAGCCTGGAAATAGGGCTTCAGACCCGATGACAGCTCCGTTTCGTACCGCATCCGGATGTTGAACTGGAATTTGGGGCTGTTGGACAGCGGACTGCCGAGCGGCAACAGCACAACGGTGTTCTTGCGGTACCGGGTCAATGACGAGTCATTGTACGAGCCAGCCGCGTTGAACGTGAGTTCGGGGGTGGCCCGCCACGTCACATCGCCTTCGATCCCCTTGATCCGGGCATCGACCAGATTGGTGGTAAACGTCTGGTTCGAGATGTTCTGGTCGAACAAGGTGATCTGGATGTTCGACCAGTCGATCTGATACGCCGCGAGGTTGATTTGCAGCGTCCGGTTGAGCAGCGAAATCTTGGCCCCGATTTCGTAGTTCTTCACGTCATCGGGAACATAGACCGCCAGCTTGGCAAAGTCCGCCGCAGTCGGGCATGTGGCGCTCCCGATGTTGCACGGCTTGCGGTTGAAGCCGCCCGGCCGGAAACCTTCCGAGTAGGTCGCATAAACCAGCGAACGATCACCGAGTTTGTAGGTCAGGTTGGCCTTTTTGAGCAGCCCGGTATATTTTGCGGGCGACACGGCCGCGAGCACCGTGTTGAGGTTGGCGCTGATCCCGTAAAATTGCGGCGGCGTAGCGGCAGCCGAGTACGTGCCGGTCACCGGGTTATAGATCCCGCGCGATCCAAACCCGAAGCTGGTGTTGGATGAACCATTTTGCGACGCCCGCTCATCATAATAGCGCGCGCCAAGGGTCAGCGTCAGCTTCTCGGGAACGATGTCGAAAGCGGCCTCACCGAAGATCGCCAACTGGCGATCCCGGCGCTGCACGTCGTTGAAGAACCCGACCGCGATCGGCTTCAATGCCGTGTCGTAAGCGTTGACGGCCGGATTGGCGCGGCGCTGGTAAATGAACCCGGCGCTTTGCTGCAGATAGGACCAGTCGGTGTTGTCGTTGAGCTTGTTGACATCGTAGAACACACCGGCGGTCGCCCGGATCCGTCCGGTTGAAGGGGTCGAAATGCGAAATTCTTGCGTGTACCGCTTGTTTTCGTTGCGGACCTTATACGATTTGCTTGGGGTGTAGCAGGTGTTGCCGATGTTGCCGTTGTAGGCAGCCGTGTAGTAAACACCGCGATCGCATTCATAATAGGGCAGGTACAAGCCGATATTCGAATACGACGCATAGTCGGCCTTCTGCACCGAGTTGCGGTTCAGGTAAGAGCCCGAATAAATGAGGTCGAGGAAGCCAAGCCGGCCCTTGATCGTCAGCGTCGTCAAATCGACGTCATCGCGCAGCGAGTTGGGATTGAACTGCGTCACCTTGAGGTCGCCAACCCCTGGCTCGTAGTTGAAAACGCCATCGGTCTTCAGCCGCTGGCGCATGTGCATGACGTCAATCGACCAATCATCGCTGAGCTTGAAGGTCGCCGCAATGCGGCCGCCGATGTAGCTCGCGTCGTTGAAATTATCCTCGACGAACCGATCATTGTTGATCTTCTGACGGATGGGTGCCCGATAGGTGCTGCCCGTGCAGTTGACCACGCCAGTGCACGATTCCAGCGCGCGCCGGACCAGCAGCGGGTTGCCTTCGGGCAATCTGCCGGGTTCGCCGACGTGTCCGTTGAACGGCATCTGATAGGTGCCGGGGACGTTATCGATGTAGCCGCCCTGCTGGTCGTTGTAGACCACCAGACGGATCGCGAACTTATCGTCGATCACCGGAATGTTGATATAGGCCTGACCGGAGACACTGTCTTTACCGCCCTTGGTCATCGCATATGAGCCCGTGAAGCCGGCATGGAATTCGTGCAGGTCGGGCTTGTTCGTGATGTAGCGCACCGCGCCGCCCATCGAGCTTGCGCCGAACAGCGTGCCTTGCGGCCCGGCCAGAACTTCAACGCGCTGGAGATCGGCGGCATAAACATCAAGGTTGCGGCCCGGCGTGGCAGCTGGGGCATCGTTGAGGTACAGCGCGACATTCGGTGCAGCGCCGGCCGTACCGACGATCTGCAAACCCGGAGTGTCGGTCGACAGGCCGCGAATATAGATCGCCGATGTGCCCGGCCCTTGCGAGGCCGCCTGGACGTTCGGCAGAAATTCAACCAGCTTGTCGAAATTGGTGACGTTCAGGTCTTTGAGCGTGTCGCCGCTGAGCGCCTGCACGGCAATCGGGACATTGTTCAAAAGCTCTTCACGCCGGGTCGCCGTCACAACGATATCCGCGATACTGCCGTCATCGGCTTTCGCGGCGGTATCCTGGGCAAAGGCTGGCGCCCCGCCAGCGCCAAGAATCGCCACAGCGAAGATTGCCGACGACATTTTCCAGCTGGCTCTCAATTTACGTCTCCTCATGTAACCCCGCGCCCGAAGGATGCTTGTGATCCCATTCGCGCAGACCTTAGGCTGTCGCTGCGCGCTCAAAGAAGCAAATCACCAAAATTAGCCGACCGGTAAAATTTATTTGGGAACTGATCACAACTTCTACATTTCACGATCAGAGCGCCTAATGTAGCCACCCGCGAATGGACCGCCCGGCGAGGTGCGGCTAGCCGCAGCGACCAGCTGTTCATTGACCGGGGACCGTGATGCAACAAGCTGCCGATTTAGTACTGCTCATCGCCTCCGAGGACCGCAAGGGCATCGTCGCGGCGGTGGCGAATTCGATCGCCAGCCAGGATTGCAATATCGTGGAAAGCTCGCAGTACGGTGACGGCTCGACCGGGCGGTTTTTCATGCGGGTGGCGCTTACCGGCCCCGCCGCAATGACAATCGCAAGCTTTACCGAGGCATTCACGCCGGTTGCCACCGCATTCAGACTGGACTGGCAGATCCACGACCTGGGGCGCAAGCTCAAGGCGATGATCATGGTCAGCCAGGGCGGACATTGCCTGAACGATCTGCTGTACCGCACCGCGAGCAATCGTCTGCCGATGGAGGTAACCAGCGTGGTGTCGAACCATACCACCTGGCAACGCCGCGCCGAGCACGAGGGCATTCCGTTTTTTCACCTGCCGATCACGCCTGACAACAAGCTTGCCCAAGAAGCCGAGATGCTGCGCCTGGTTGAGACGCAGGAGGTCGATCTGATCATCCTGGCCCGCTACATGCAGGTCTTGTCAGACCCGCTATGCCGCAAGCTGGATGGTCGGGTGATCAATATCCACCACAGCTTCCTGCCCGGCTTCAAGGGCGCCAAACCCTATCACCGCGCTTACGAACGCGGGGTCAAGATGATCGGAGCGACCGCGCACTATGTCACCCCCGATCTCGACGAGGGGCCGATCATCACGCAGGATGTTTCGAATGTCGATCATGCCGATACGGTCGAGGACCTGATCGCGCAGGGCCAGGACACCGAAAGCCGCGTGCTGGCCCGCGCGGTCAAGCTGCACCTTGAACACCGGGTCTTGCTCAATGGCAACCGCACAATCGTCTTCAAGTAAGGTTGGATAGCTGGCGGGTTCGCCGCCAATATAGTCTAAAGCCGAAAATCAGGAGAGCCAGACCATGAAGACCCGCGCCGCCGTTGCCTTTGCCCCCAACCAGCCGCTCGAGATCGTCGAGCTCGATCTGGCCGGCCCCAAGGCGGGCGAAGTGCTGGTCGAGATCATGGCCACCGGCATTTGCCACACCGATGCCTACACATTGGACGGGCTCGACAGCGAAGGGCTGTTCCCCTCGGTGCTGGGCCACGAAGGGGCCGGGATTGTGCGTGAGATCGGCGCCGGGGTGACCAGCGTCAAACCGGGCGACCACGTGATCCCGCTCTACACCCCCGAATGCCGCCAGTGCAAAAGCTGCCTCTCGGGCAAGACCAACCTGTGCACCGCGATCCGCGCGACGCAGGGCAAAGGGCTGATGCCAGACGGGACCTCGCGGTTCAGCTTCAAGGGCGAGACGATCTTCCACTACATGGGCTGCTCGACCTTCAGCAATTTCACCGTCCTGCCCGAGATTGCGCTCGCGAAAATCCGCAAGGATGCGCCGTTCCAGAGCAGCTGCTACATCGGCTGCGGGGTGACCACCGGAGTCGGCGCGGTGGTCAACACGGCCAAGGTCCAAGTGGGTGAGAATGTCGCGGTGTTCGGGCTCGGCGGGATCGGCCTGAACGTGATCCAGGGCGCGCGACTGGCGGGCGCAGACCGGATCATCGGGGTCGACATCAACCCCGCGCGCGAGGAATGGGGCCGCCGGTTCGGGATGACCCACTTCCTCAATTCCACAGGCATGAGCCGCGAGGAGGTGGTCGCCAAAGTGGTCGAGCTGACCGACGGCGGCGCGGATTATACTTTCGACGCGACCGGCAACACCGAGGTGATGCGCACCGCGCTGGAGGCCTGTCATCGCGGCTGGGGCACCAGCATCATCATCGGAGTGGCCGAGGCGGGCAAGGAGATCGCGACCCGCCCGTTCCAGCTGGTGACGGGGCGCAACTGGCGCGGCACTGCGTTCGGCGGGGCCAAAGGCCGCACGGACGTCCCCAAGATCGTCGACTGGTACATGCAGGGCAAGATCCAGATCGACCCGATGATCACCCACGTGATGGGCCTCGAAGAGATCAACACGGCGTTCGAGCTGATGCACGCCGGGGAGAGTATCCGCAGCGTCGTCGTGTTCTGATGGAGGCCCTGAGCACCAACCGCGCCCACGGCGGCACCCAGGGGGTCTACTCGCACCACAGCGCGACCACCGGCACCGTGATGACCTTTTCGGTCTTCGTCCCCGATCATGCTCCGGGGGCGAGGTTGCCGGTGCTGTGGTTCCTCTCGGGGCTGACTTGCACGCACGCCAATGTCACCGAAAAGGGCGAATACCGCGCCGCTTGTGCGCAGCACGGGATCATTTTCATCGCCCCCGACACCAGCCCGCGCGGCGACGATGTGGCGGACGATGGCGACTACGATTTCGGCAAGGGCGCCGGGTTCTACGTGGATGCCACGCAAGAACCGTGGGCCAGGCATTTTCAGATGCGCAGCTATATCGAGCAGGAATTGCCCGCGCTGATCGCGGCCGAATTTCCCGCCGATCTGGAGCGCCAGGGGATCACCGGGCATAGCATGGGCGGCCACGGGGCCTTGACCATCGCGCTGCGCAACCCGGACACATTTCGCTCGGTCAGCGCCTTGGCTCCGATCGTCAGCCCGATGAATTGCCCGTGGGGTGAACGCGCGCTGGGCGGTTATCTGGGACCAGACCGCGCGGCGTGGCGCGAGTACGACGCCTGCACGCTGATCGAGGACGGCGCGCGGCTGCCCGCGTTGCTGATCGATCAGGGCGAGGCTGACAATTTTCTCCACGAACAGCTCAAGCCCGGGCTGCTCGCGCTCGCCTGCCGCAAGGCCGGCATCCCCGCGACGATCCGGATGCAGCCGGGCTACGACCATTCGTACTACTTCATCTCCACGTTCATGGCCGAGCATGTGGCGTGGCATGCGGAGCGGTTGAAGCAGTGAGCCGGGACGAAACCTTTGCGGCCATCGTCGCGGCGCATGCGCAGCGGGCGGGACCGTTGCTGCCCATTCTGCACGATGTCCAGGCCGCATTCGGCTGCGTCGATGCCGCAGCCGAACGGACAATTGCCCACGAACTCAACCTCAGCCGCGCCGAAGTGCACGGGGTGGTGAGCTTTTACCACGATTTCACCGCCGAGGCCGATCCCCGCCCGGTGGTCCAGCTATGCCGCGCCGAGGCGTGCCAGGCGCGCGGGGTCGAGGCGCTGGTCGGAGCGGCTGAAGCCGCGGCCGGAACGCGGGTGAAGCTCAAAACCATCTACTGCCTGGGCCTGTGCAGCGCCGGCCCTGCCGCGCGGGTCGGTGACCGGGTGTTCGCCCGGCTTGACGAGGCGGCGCTGGTCAGACTGGTGCAGTCCGCATGACCGTGGTGCGAATCTCCGACGATGCGCTTGCCCAGGCTTGCGGCGCCGAGGACGTGGTCGCCGCGTTCGAACAGGCTGGGTGCACGATCGAGCGCGTCTCGAGCTGGGGGATGCACTGGCTCGAACCGCTGGTCGAGATTGCCGGGATCGGGTTCGGGCCGGCAACCACCCACGATGTCGCAGCGATCCTGGCGGGGACCAGCGACAAGTGCATCGGCGTGATCGCGGATTACCCGTTCATTGCGCGCCAGCAGCGGCTGACGTTCGCGCGCGCCGGCCGGACCCGGCCGCTCAGCCTTGAGGACTACGCCGCAACCGGGGGCTGGCTTGGCCTGGGCCGCGCGCGCGCGCTTGCGCCAGAGATGTTGATCGCGGAAGTGACCCGCTCGGGCCTGCGCGGGCGCGGCGGGGCGGGCTTTCCGGCGGGGATCAAATGGCAGACCGTCGCCCAGGCCCCCGGCCCGCAAAAGTATGTCGTGTGCAACGCCGACGAGGGCGACAGCGGGACCTTTGCCGACCGGATGCTGATGGAAGGCGATCCGTTCCAGCTGATCGAAGGCATGGCGATTGCGGCGCATGCCACCGGGGCCAGCCGCGGCTATATCTATGTCCGCAGCGAATATCCGGCTGCCATTGCCAAGCTCACCGCTGCCGTCATTCTGGCGGCGCCGTTTATCGCTCCGCTGGAGATCGAAATCCGGGTCGGCGCCGGTGCCTATGTCTGCGGTGAAGAAACATCGATGCTCAACTCGATCGAGGGCAAGCGCGGAGAGGTTCGGGCCAAGCCGCCGCTGCCGGCGCTTGAAGGGTTGTTCGGCCAGCCGACGGTGGTCAACAATGTGCTGACCTTCGCCGCGATCCCGCACATCCTGATCGAAGGCGGGGCCGCGCTGTACGACAGCCACGGGATGGCGCGCTCCAAAGGCACCATGCCGATCCAGCTGGCGGGCAATATCAAGCACGGCGGACTGTACGAAACCGCCTTCGGCATCACGCTGAGCGAATTGATTCACGAGATCGGCGGCGGCACCGCTTCGGGCCTGCCGGTCAAGGCCGTGCAGGTCGGCGGGCCGCTCGGCGCCTATCTGCCGCCGGACCAGTTCGAAATTCCCTTCGACTACGAAGCGTACACCGTCGCCGATGCGCTGATCGGGCATGGCGGGATCGTGGTGTTCGATGATAGCGCCGACATGGGCCGGATGGCCCGCTTCGCCATGCAGTTCTGCGCGGCGGAAAGCTGCGGCAAATGCACCCCGTGCCGGATCGGCTCGGTCCGCGGGGTCGAGCTGATTGACCGGATCCGCAGCGGCGCCAGCGCCGCCCCGGACGAGGTCGCGGCGCTGCCCCAGATGCACAACGCATCGAAGCAGGCGAGCAGCCGCGCCGAGGACCTGCAATTGCTCGAAGACCTGTGCGAAACGATGAAGTTCGGCTCGCTTTGCGCATTGGGCGGATTCACGCCTTACCCGGTGCTCAGCGCACTCCGGCACTGGCCGGAGGATTTCAAGTGATCCTCGTGATGGTCATCACCGCAAAGGCCATGCGGGTTGCGGCTGGATCTGCTAATATCAACCCGCCTGCCGCACAGCAGGCGCAGGAGTACCGCGATGGGTTATGAGCGCCAAAGCGATTTCGGCACCCCCGAAGTCCATGCCGAGACCAGCGTTTCGCTGACGATCGATGGCCGCGAGGTTACCGTCCCGGCTGGCACCAGCGTGATGCGCGCGGCGGCCGAATGCGGCGGATCGATCCCCAAGCTGTGCGCCAGCGACAACATCGCCGCGTTCGGCTCGTGCCGCCTGTGCCTGATCGAGGTTGAAGGTATGCGCGGCACCCCGGCCAGCTGCACCACCCCGGCCGCGCAAGGCATGGTGGTTCACACCCAGACGCCGTTGCTGCAAAAGCTGCGCAAGGGGGTGATGGAACTCTACATCTCCGACCACCCGCTCGATTGCTTGACCTGCAGCGCCAACAACGATTGCGAGCTGCAGGATCAGGCTGCCGCGGTGGGCCTGCGCGACGTGCGCTATGGCTATGCCGGCGACAACCACCTTGGCCTGGCGACCGACAGTTCGAACCCCTACTTCGATTTTGACCCCAGCAAATGCATCGCCTGTTCGCGCTGCGTGCGCGCTTGCGATGAGGTGCAGGGTACTTTCGCCCTGACCATCGACGGGCGCGGCTTTGCCACCAAGGTCAGCGCGGGGCAGGCTGGCGACGATTTCCTTTCGTCCGAGTGCGTGAGCTGCGGCGCCTGCGTGCAGGCCTGCCCGACTGCGACGCTGCAAGAGAAATCGGTCAAAGAAATCGGCAAGCCCGAACGCTCGGTCATCACCACTTGCGCCTATTGCGGGGTTGGCTGCACCTTCCGGGCCGAGATGCGCGGCGAACAGCTCGTGCGGATGGTGCCGTGGAAGGACGGCAAGGCCAATCATGGTCACTCCTGCGTCAAGGGGCGCTTCGCCTGGGGTTATGCCAACCACCAGGACCGCATCACCAGCCCGATGATCCGCGAGCAGATCGACCAGCCCTGGCGCGAGGTATCGTGGGATGCGGCGCTGCAGTTTACCGCCGATCGGCTGGGTGCGATCAAGGCGCGGTACGGCGCGCGGGCGCTGGGCGGCATCACCTCGAGCCGCTGCACCAACGAGGAAACCTTCCTTGTCCAGAAGCTGGTCAGAGCCGGGTTCGGTTCAAACAACGTCGATACCTGCGCGCGGGTCTGCCATTCGCCGACCGGCTATGGCCTCAAGACCACCTTCGGGACCAGCGCGGGCACGCAGGACTTCGATTCGGTTGCCCACAGCGATGTGATCCTGGTGATCGGCGCCAATCCGACCGACGCGCATCCGGTCTTTGCCAGCCAGATGAAGCGCCGCCTCAGAACAGGTGCGAAGCTGATCGTGATCGACCCGCGCCGGATCGATCTGGTGCGGATGCCGCACATCGCAGCGGCGCATCACCTGCCGCTTCAGCCTGGCACCAATGTCGCGGTACTGACCGCGATGGCGCATGTGATCGTCACCGAGGGCCTGGCCGACGAGGCCTTCATCCGCGAACGCTGTGACTGGGACGAATATCAGGACTGGGCGCGGTTTGTGTCCGACGAACGGCACAGCCCGGAAGTGCTTGAAGCCGTGACCCGGGTCGCGGCGAGCGAGCTGCGCGCTGCGGCCCGGCTGTTCGCAACCGGCGGCCCCGGCTGGGCGTCAGCCCAGAGAAGCAAGCCAAACGGCGCGATCTATTACGGGCTGGGCGTGACCGAGCACAGCCAGGGCAGTTCGACCGTGATGGCGATCGCCAACCTTGCCATGGCAACCGGCAACGTCGGCCGGCCCGGGGTGGGGGTCAATCCATTGCGCGGCCAGAACAACGTCCAGGGCGCTTGCGACATGGGCAGCTTCCCGCACGAATTGTCGGGCTATCGCCATGTCTCGGATGACACGGCGCGCGGCTTGTTCGAAGCTGACTGGGGGATGGCGCTCGATCCCGAACCTGGCTTGCGCATTCCCAACATGCTCGACGCGGCACTCGATGGTTCGTTCCGCGCGCTTTACATCCAGGGCGAGGATATCCTCCAGTCCGATCCCAACACGCACCACGTCGCCGCCGGGCTCAAGGCGATGGACTGCGTGATCGTCCACGACCTGTTCCTCAACGAAACCGCTGACTACGCGCATGTGTTCCTGCCTGGCTCGACCTTCCTCGAAAAGACCGGGACGTTCACCAACGCCGAACGCCGCATCCAGATGGTGCGCAAGGTGATGGAACCGGCCAATGGGTTCGAAGACTGGGAAGTGACCCAGGCGCTCGCCAACGCGATGGGACTGGAGTGGACCTACACACACGCCAGCGAGATCATGGACGAGGTCGCCCGGCTCACACCCAGCTTCGCCGGGGTCAGCCACGCCCGGCTCGACCAGGCCGGATCGCTGCAATGGCCGGTCAATGCCGCGCACCCCGATGGATCGCCGATCATGCATGTCGGCGGCTTTGCGCGCGGCCCGGATGGCAAGGGCAAGGGCAAGTTTGTGGTGACCGACTATGTCCCGACCGACGAGAAGACCGGACCGCGCTTTCCGCTGCTGCTCACCACCGGGCGGATCCTCAGCCAGTACAATGTCGGCGCGCAGACCCGCCGCACCGAAAACACGGTCTGGCATCCCGAAGACCTGCTTGAAATGCATCCGGCCGACGCCGAAAATCGCGGGCTCAAGTCGGGCGACTGGACCCGGCTCGCCAGCCGCACCGGTGAGACGACCCTGCGCCTGATGGTGACCGACCGGGTCGCGCCGGGCGTGGTCTACACCACCTTTCACCACCCCGCGACACAGGCCAACGTCGTCACCACGGAATATTCCGACTGGGCGACGAATTGTCCCGAATACAAGGTGACCGCAGTGCAGGTGATGGCGTCCAACGGCCCGACCGACTGGCAGGAAGACTATACCGCCTGGTCGGCCAAAAGCCGCCGGATCGTCGCAGCGGCCGAACCAGCCGAGTAGCCCGATGGACGTCGCCCGCCTGACCTACATGGCCAACCAGATCGCCCGGAATCTTGCAGCAGGCGGCGAAGATGCGGCGATCGCAGCGACCGCACAACACATCGTCAAGTACTGGGAGCCGCGCATGAAAGCCGCCATCCTGGCGGGCGACCGCAGCGCTCTGGAGCCCATCGCGCGGGCCGCGGTGGAGCGGCTGGAGCGGGTAGCGGGAATCGAACCCGCATAGCCAGCTTGGAAGGCTGGTGCTTTACCACTAAGCTATACCCGCGACCGGGCCCGCAATGTTGAGGGGCCTTGCGCCGCGTCCTATGCGTCAGGTGCGCCGCCCGGTCAATCCGCACTGCTCAGCAAAAAGGCCCCCGAACCTTGCAGTTCGGAGGCCTTTTTTGAAGGGTGCGAAGGCCTAGTGCTTGGTGCCCGACCAGACGTTGCGGTAAGCGAGGAACGACAGCACGGTTACGAACAGCATCAGCCCGACCCACATGAACCCGGTCTGGTGACGCGCCTCGAGCTTGGGCTCGGCGGTCCAGACCAGGAACGCCGAGACGTCCTTGGCCATCTGATCCTTGGTGGCGACCGTGCCGTCCGAATAGGTTACCAGCCCGTCCGCGGCGAGCGGCGGCACCATCGCGATGTTGAGGTTGGCGAAGTACGGGTTGTAATGCAGCCCGTCGGGCGTCTTGGTTTCAGGATTGTTGGCCAGCTTCGCGGGCTGCGCAGCATAACCGGTCAGCAGCGAATAGACGTAAGGCGCGCCACCCTCACGCGCTTTGGTGATCAGCGAGAGGTCGGGCGGAACGCCCTTGCCGCCGTACACCACCGGCGGGAAGTGATCGGCGGGCAGACCCGGGCGATCCTTCATTTCACCGCTCAGCGGGTCTTTGGCGTTAATCGTTGTCTTGGCGGCAATCGCCTTGATCGCATTCTCGCTATAACCCAGCGCGGCCAGATCGCGGTAAGCCACCTGCTTGAGCGAATGGCACTGCGCGCAGACCTCACGGTATACACCAAAGCCGCGCTGCAGCTGTTCCTTGTCGAATTTGCCGAACGGCCCGTCGCTCTTGAGCGACAGCGCCTTGGGATGCTCGATGTGGAATTCTTTCTCGGGGCTGGTCGGCAGCCCGTCGGTGGCGAACGCCAGCGTGTCGACCGCGGTCGACCAGAGCAGGCCGACGATAAAGAACAGCCCGGCGAGGATGGAGAAGATGCGGATCATATCGGTTCTCTTTCGCTCTGCTCGGGTTCAGCCCTTGGCCGCAAGCGCGGCCTGCCCATCATGCCCGAGCACCGCTTCGGTGATCGAGAAGGGCAGGGGTTCGGGCCGCTCGATCGACGAGACCAAGGGCACGATGATGAAGAAGTGGGCGAAGTAATAGATCGTCGCGAGCTGGGCGAGCAGGATATACGGCTGCTCGGGCGGCGAGACCCCGCAATAGCCCAGCACCAGCACGTCGACCACCAGCGCCCAGAAGAACTTGCGGTACAGCGGGCGGAACTTGGCCGAGCGGACGGGCGACCGATCGAGCCACGGCATGATGAACCACACCAGGATCGCGGCGAACATCGCCAGCACGCCCATCAGCTTGCCCGGGATGAACAGCAGCGGCTGGGTGAAGCTGCGCAGGATCGCATAGAACGGCCAGAAGTACCATTCGGGCACGATATGCGCGGGCGTCTGCATCGGGTTGGCCGGGATATAGTTGTCCGGGTGGCCCATCGAATTGGGCATGTAGAACACGAACAGGCCGTAGATCACCATGAACAGCCCGACCGTCCAACCATCCTTGGCGGTGTAATAGGGGTGGAACGGCACGGTATCGGCCTTGGACTTGACCTCAACCCCGGTTGGGTTGGACGAGCCGGGGATATGCAGCGACCAGATGTGCAGGATCACCACGCCGAGGATCACGAACGGCAGCAGGAAGTGCAGCGAGAAGAACCGGTTGAGCGTGGCGTTATCCGGCGCGAATCCGCCGAGCAGCCATTCCTTCAGCCCATCGCCGATCAGCGGAAACGCGGTGAAGAACCCGGTGATGACCTGCGCCGCCCAATAGGACATCTGGCCCCATGGCAGCACATAGCCCATGAAGGCAGTGGCCATCATCAGCAGGAAAATCACCACGCCCAAGAGCCAGATCATCTCGCGCGGGGCTTTGTACGAGCCGTAATAAAAGCCCCGGAAGATATGCAGATAGATCACCGCAAAGAACAACGCCGCGCCGTTGGAATGGCCGTACCGCATCAACCAGCCCCAGTTGACGTCGCGCATGATGTGCTCGGTCGAATCGAAGGCGATCGCGGAGTTGGGGGCGAAATGCATCGCCAGCACGATCCCGGTGACGATCTGGATCACCAGACACAGCCCGGCCATGAAGCCGAAGTTCCAGAAGTAGTTGAGGTTGCGCGGCACTTCATACCCCGCACCGACCGCTCCATAAATCAGGCGCGGCAGCGGCAGGCGTTCATCGAGCCAGACCATTGCCGGGTGGCTGGGGGTGTATTGTTTTGCCCAGGGGAAGCTCATCTTGGTCTACCTCAGCCGATCTTGACGACGGTGTCTGACGTGAATTCGTAAGGCGGCACTTCAAGGTTCCGGGGAGCCGGACCCTTGCGAATGCGCGCGGCGGTATCGTATGCGGAGCCGTGGCACGGGCAGAAATAGCCGCCGAATGCGCCGCGGCTCATTTCCTCACCCGGCCCCGCACCCAGCGGCACGCAGCCCAGGTGCGTGCACACCCCCATGGTGATCAGCCAGTTCTGCTTGCCCGGCTTGGTCCGGTCGGCCAGCGTCTGCGGATCGCGCAGTTTCGAGAATTCACTGGCGTTGTTGTCGACGTCGGTGGCCTTCTTGATTTCCTCGGGCATCAGGTTGCGGACGAACAGCGGCTGTTTGCGGAACAGGGCCTTGATTGCTTGCCCGGGCTGGATCGCCGCGAGGTCGATCTCGGTCGAGCTTTCAGCCAGCACATCGGCCGAGGGGGCCATCTGGCTGATCAGCGGATAAAGCACGACCAGCCCGCTGACGCCGGCCGCGCTGACCGCCGCAATATTGATGAAATCGCGCCGGCGCACGCCGCCGCTATCCAGCGCGCCGAGGCCGGCGCCGCTGTCCGCGGTCGGAGTGTCGATGCCCGCATCATGTGCCATGGTCGAACCGATCCTGTTACTTCTGACCCGCCTTTTGCGCTGCTCGTGCGCATCCGGTCGGACCCAACCAAATCCTGCTTTCGGGAAGCCCCTATGCCAACCGCCCGGTGCCTGCAAGTGCGGGCTGCACGGTCGGTTTGGCGGGCCTGATAGACGAGGGTCATGCGCCTGCCAACAGCCAATTTGTGCACAGCGGTTGCGGGCACCGCAACGCCTTATTCCAGCCCGATCAGCGCGATCTGGCGGCCATAGTCGGGCTCGCCCAAGTGGGTCGCGCGGCGGAACGAATAGAACCGCGCGGGATCGGGGTACGTGTCGAGGCCCAAGCGCTCGACGCCGCCAATTCCCGCCGATTCGAGCCGCGCGGCGACATAGTCTTCGAGATCGAACTGGGCATGACCCACCGCGCCGTCCGCAAAGAACCGCCGGTTGGCGGGATCGGCGGTGCAGAACCGGTCAACGAACGCTCGATCGACTTCGTAGCTGGCCTGCGCGATGCACGGGCCGACTGCGGCAACGATCCGGCTGCGCTGTGCGCCCAGCGCTTCCATCGCCGCAATCGTCTGATCGGTCACTCCGGCGGCCGCGCCTTTCCACCCAGCATGCGCCGCGCCGATCACTCCGGCGGCGCGGTCGGCAAGCAGCACTGGCGCGCAATCGGCGGTGACGATGCCGAGCAGCAGCCCGCGCCGGTCGGTGACCAGTGCATCGGCGCGCGGGCGCTGGTGATCGGGCCATGGCTCCAGCACCGTCGCGCAATCGGGCGAATGGACCTGATAGACGCTGACCAGCTGCGCGCCCGGCAGCACCGCTGCGGCCGCCTCTGCCCGGTTCGCCTGCACCGCGCGGGGCTCATCGCCCGAGCCCAGCCCGGCGTTAAGCCCGGCAACCAGCCCGGCCGAATACCCGCCGCGCCGCCCGAGGAAACCGTGCGGCACGCCTTCTAGCAGTTCGGACCGGAAGACCTCGATCGATCCTCCCCCACTGGGGGAAGTGGCCGGAGCGAAGCGGAGGTCGGTGGGGGCCTTTGGCGTCATCATGCCCCCACCGTCAGCGCTGCGCGCTGCCACCTCCCCCAAGCGGGGAGGATTTGGGGCAGATTCAGCCAAGGCTTTTGCTGACTTGCTCGAACGTATCCTTCGACAACCCCGGCGCGGCCACCAGCCGTTCGAGCTCAGCGCGCATCAGCGCCGCGCGGCCCGGCTCGATCCGCCGCCAGCGCCCGAGCGGCGGGACGAACCGCGCGGCGGTCTGCGCGTTGACCGGATCGAGCGCGAGGATCAGATCCGCAACCATGCGGTAGCCGGCCCCGCTGGCGTCGTGGAACGCCCCCGGATTGCTCGCCATCGCCATGTACAACGCGCGCACCCGGTTGGGATTGGCCATGGTGAAATCGGGATGCGCGGCGAGCGCGCGGACGTGACCCAGCACGGCGGGATGGAGCGATCCGGCCTGGAGCGAGAACCACTTGTCGATCACCAGCGCGTTACCGGCGAACTTCGCGTGGAACGCCGCGAGCTGCTCCGCGCGGAAAGGTGTATCCAGCCCGCACAGCACCATCAGCGCGCCTTGCCGATCGGTCATGTTGTCCGCCGCGTCGAACTGCGCGGCGGCGAGCACGGCAGCGCGATCCGGAACCCCGGCAGCAAGGATCGCCAGCGCCTGAGTCTTGAGCTTGCGCGCGCCGCGCGCTGCGGCGCCAAGGCTGTAGGGAACCGCCGAAGCGCGCCCATGCAGCGCGGTCAGCTCGGTCTCTAGTCCGCGCCCGAGATCGGCCTTGAGCCCTTCGCGCGCGGCGCGGATCGTGCCCGGATCGGCTGCCGCGAACTGTTCGGCGAGGTAGCCTTCGCCCGGCAGGATCATCAGCTCGCCGCGCATCAGGTCGTCGAGCTGGGGATCGGCAATTACGGCAGCATAGGCGCGGCGGATATCTTCGCGCCCGGCATCGCGCTCGGCCGCGCAGAGCATCCCGCCGCCGATCTCGGCAACGAGGTGCTGGACCACCAGCTGCTGCAAGGCCTCATACCGCGCAAATGGATCGTCGTCGTGCGCGGCGAGGAACACCAGGTCGGCGCTGGACAGGTCGGCGCCGATCGTGACCGGCGCGGAGAACCCGCGATTGAGCGACAACACCGGCCGCGCGGCAAACCCGGGAAAGGCAAACTGCATTTCGGCGCGGTCGAGCACCACCAGCTGCTCGCCGCTGTGCTGGCCGCTGGCGGGATCGAACAGCGCGAGGCGCAGCGGGATCACCATCGGCTGCTTGCCCGATTGCCCCGGCGTATCTGGCACCGTCTGAGTTAGCGTCAGCGTCGCGACATCGCCTTCGTGGGCCAGCATCGCGGTCACCCTGGGCGTGCCCGCCTGACTGTACCACAAGCGGAACTGGCTGAGATCGAGCCCCGCCCCGTCCTCGATCGCCTGAACGAACTGCTCGCAAGTCGCCGCCTCACCGTCGTGGCGTTCGAAATAAAGATCGGTGCCCGCGCGGAACCGCTCGGCCCCGGCCATGGTCCGCATCATCCGGATCACTTCGGCGCCCTTGTTATAGACCGTGGCGGTGTAGAAGTTGGAGATCTCCTGAAACGAGTCGGGCCGGATCGGATGCGCCAGCGGCCCCGAATCTTCGGGGAACTGTGCCGCGCGGAGCATCCGCACATCCTCGATCCGCTTGACCGATGCGCTACCCATGTCCTGGCTGAACAGCTGGTCGCGCAGCACGGTGAAGCCTTCCTTGAGGCTCAGCTGGAACCAGTCGCGGCAGGTCACCCGGTTGCCCGACCAGTTGTGGAAATATTCGTGCGCGACCACGCCCTCGATCCCGTCATAATCGCCATCGGTGGCGGTTTCGGGATCGGCGAGAATGTAGCGGGTGTTGAAAACGTTGAGGCCCTTGTTCTCCATCGCCCCCATGTTGAAATCGGCCACCGCGACGATGTTGAACAAGTCGAGATCGTATTCGCGCCCGAAGGTTTGCTCGTCCCAGCGCATCGAATCCTTGAGCGCTTTCATGGCATGGTGCGTGCGGTCCTGATCGCCTTCACGCACCCAGATGTTGAGCTCGACCTTGCGCCCGCTCATCGTGGTGAAGCTGTCACGGTTGGCGACGAGATCGCCCGCGACCAAGGCAAACAGATAGCTCGGTTTGGGCCACGGGTCGTGCCACTCGGCCCAATGCGTGCCGTCCGCGCCGTCCCCTTGCGCGGTGCAATTGCCGTTCGAGAGGAGCACCGGGAACTGCGCCTTGTCGCCCGCCATCCGCACCGAATAGACCGACAGCACATCGGGGCGATCGGGGAAGAAGGCCACCCGGCGAAAGCCCTCGGCCTCGCACTGGGTGCAAAGCATCCCGTTCGAGGCATAGAGCCCCATCAGCTGGGTATTCCCGGCCGGGTCGATCAGCGTCGTCACGCTGACCTCGTGGGCATCTCCGGGCAGATCGACCAGCAGATCGAACCCGTCCATCCGCCACGCGTTGGTCGGCGTGTCATCGACCAGCACCGCGTCCGGGGTCAGCCCGTCGCCGTTGAGCCTGAGCACCGGCGACATGGCGTTGCGCTGCACCGAGAGCTTGGCGGTGACGGTCGCCGCGTCGATCCCCAGCGCGAAATCGAGCGCCACTTGCGGCACCAGCCATTCGGGCGGCTGGTAATCTGCGCGGCGAATAACCTTGGGGCCGTGGTGGTGCGGGGCAGCGGGGGGAGCGTCGGCGGGCGGGGTGAGGGTAGCGTCCATCTGGCGGGTTGTAGGTCGTGGCGCGGGCCAAGGCCAAGCGCAAACTTGCGCTTGACAGGAAGTTGCGTCCCGGCGCAGTGTCTTAATAAGACAATACACTGGAGGGGGTTCCATTGCGTCACAAATTATTGCCACTCGCTGCTTTGGCTGTGGTCATGCTGCCCAGCGCCGCACATGCTGCTGCCCAAGCTGGCGGCTTCGATGTCGAGACCGCGACCCGGGCCTGGCTCGATACGCTGCAAGGCCCGGCCCGCGCCAAGTCCGACGCCTATTTCGAGGGCGGCTACTGGCTGATCGCGTGGGGCACGCTGGTTTCGGTGCTGATCGACGGGTTGCTGCTGCGCTTCGGCGTGTCGGCAAGGTTCCGCAATCTGGGCGAGCGGTTGTTCAAACGCCCGGCCGGGGTCACCTGGATCACCGCGCTGTGCTACTCGGTCGCCGGCACCGTGCTGACCTTGCCGTGGTCGATCTACACCGGCTTCGTGCGCGAGCGGCAGTACGATCTCATGAACCAAAGTCTGGGCGAATGGCTGTTCGATATGGCCAAGAACGTCGGCATCAGCCTGGTGATTTTCCCGCTGCTGGTGATGGCGGTTTATGCAGTCATCCGCCGCTTCCCCAAAAACTGGTGGGTCATGGCAACCGGCGTGATCGCTGCCTTCCTGGCATTCGCCATGCTGCTCGGCCCGGTCTACATCGCGCCGCTGTTCAACACCTATACCGAGCTGCCGGCGGGGCCGGTGCGCGACCGCATCGTCGCCATGGCCAAATCGAAGAATATTCCGTCCGAACACATCTACCTGTTCGATGCCTCGAAGCAGTCGAAGGCGATTTCCGCCAATGTCTCGGGCATCGGCCCGACGATGCGGATCAGCCTCAACGACAACCTGCTGGGTCGCAGCACCCCGCAGGAGATCGCTGCGGTGATGGGGCATGAGATGGGGCACTATGTCTTGAACCATGTGTGGTGGGGGCTGGCCTTCTTCAGCGCCTTGGCGGCGCTCACAATGTTCCTCGTCTCGCGCATCGCCCCCGCCTTGATCGCGCGCTACGGAGCGCGCTGGGGCGGAATTCGCGACCTTGGCGATCCCGCCTCGTTGCCGGTGATGGGGATCCTGATCGCGACGGTCATGTTAATCGTTACGCCGATCACCAAGACCATGATCCGGGTTGACGAGAGCCAGGCCGATGCCTTCGGGCTCGACGTGGCGCAGGAGCCGGACGGCTTCGCCTCGGTCGCGATGAAGCTCAGCGAATACCGCAAGATCGAGCCCGGCCCGGTCGAGGAGGCCTTGTTCTTCGATCACCCCTCGGGCGCAACCCGGGTGCGGATGAGCATGCAGTGGAAGAAGGACCATGTGCCGGACGCGCAAATGGTCACCCCGCCGCCGATGGTGCCGGAAGGTCCCAAGCCGCAGTAAAGTCGCCAATCGGCAGCCTAGCCCAGTTTGAACTGAAAGCCCTTCCCCATGGGGAAGGGTTGGGATGGGGGTTCTACCCATCGAGCATTGAATCCCCACCCCAACCCCTCCCCGCCGGAGAGGGGCATTCGTGATTATTATGGATAAGTGATCTTGCGCCAACGCCTGTTCATTTTCGGTCTGGGCTACACCGCCGCGCGGATCGCCGCAGCGGCGGAGGCGCGCGGCTGGGAGGTGGTGTCGACCGGGCGCGCGGGGACACTGGCGTTCGATGATACCGGCGCAGTGCGGCTGGCTTTTGCCGATGCGGATCAGGTGCTGTCGTCGGTCCCGCCTTCAGCCGATGGCGACCCGGTGCTCGCGCACTACGCCAATGCGCTTGATGGCAAGCCGCTTAGCTACCTCTCCTCGACCGGGGTCTATGGCGATTGCGGCGGCGCGTGGGCCGACGAAAGCGCGCCCACTGGCACCGGACGGCGCACCGCGCGCAGCGAGGCCGATGCGGCCTGGCTTGAACGCGGCGCGCGGGTGCTGCGCCTGCCAGGGATTTACGGGCCGGGCCGTTCCGCGCTCGACCGGGTGCGCGCGGGCCGCGCGCAGCGGATCGATCTGCCCGGACAAGTGTTCAGCCGGGTCCATGTCGATGACATCGTCGGCGCGGCGCTGCTGGCGTTTGACGCCCCGCCGGGTGCCTACAACCTCGCCGATGACCTCCCCGCCAGCCAGAACGCGGTGATCGAGGCGGCCGCTGCGCTGCTCGGGATCGCGCCACCGCCCATGCAGACGCTGGAACAAGCTCAGCTCAGCCCGCAAGCGCGCGGCTTTTACGATGAAAACCGCCGGGTCACGGGCGGCAAAGCCAAGCGCGTGCTCGGCTGGCAGCTGCGCTACCCGACTTACCGCGAGGGGCTGCGCAGCCTATTTGCGGCCCGATAGCGCGATCAGCAGCCCGGCCATCGCCAGCAGTGCTCCGGTTACCGCCAGCGTGCTCCACTTGTAGCCTTCGAACAAGGTCGACAGCCCCATCGCCACCACCGGTACCGCGACACTGTTGTAGGCTGCTTTGCCCGGCCCCCAGTCGCGGATCAGCCCGGTGTAAAGCGGGAAGGTGATCACCGAACCGATGATCGCGAGGTAAGCGATCCCGGCCAGATATGCGGGGCGCGGATCGAACTGCGGGGTGCCATTGATGGTCCAGGCGATCGCTGCATTGGCCAGCGCGCCGTACAGCATCGACCAGGCGATGAACGGGACCAGCGTCTGCCGCCGCGCGAGATCGGTGGCGAGCAGCACGTTGGAAGCCGAGGCGGACAGCAAGGCAAAGCTGACCAGCACGATCCCGGTTACCACCCCGCTGCTGCCGGCTGGCGCGATGCGGTATTCGTGCAGGAACAACACGCCGATCCCCGCCAGCGCCACCACGCTGCCGCCGACGAACCGCCCGGTCACCGGGGTGCCGACGAAAATCCGCGCGAACAGCGCATTGGGGACCAGCAGCAAAGCGAAAAACACCGCGACCAGTCCCGAGGTCAGATAGTGCTCGGAACGATAGACCAGCTGGAAGTTGCCGGCGAACTGGAACAGCCCGGTCACCGCCGCCAGCCCCAGTGCGGGCCGCGACAACACCAGCGATTCGCGCCGGACCAGCGCCAGCGCGAACATGCCGGCAGCCGCCAGGGCGAACCGCCAGGTCACGGTCCAGCCGACCGGGACCGCGCTGATCTGGTCCTTGATCACCAGCCAGGTCGAGCCCCAGATCAGGGTGAGCAGAATGAACGCTGCAAAGTTGCGGGCCTGCGAGCGCCCGACCGGAGCTTCGCTCATAAAGCGGCGATCGCCTGCGCCAATGCCGCGCTGTGTTCAGGATCGCAATTCCACGCGGTTATCAGTCGGGCGGCGTCATCGCCCCAGTCGTAGAAGCTGAAGCCCTGAGCGCGCAACGCTGCGCGTTCGGGCGCGGTCAGGCGCAGAAACAGCTCGTTGGCTTCGACCGGATGCATCAGCCGGTCGGCCGCCGCGGCCCCGAGTTGCAGCGCCGCCGCATTGGCGGCGCGGGCATTGCGCAGCCACAGGTCCCCTTCGAGCATAGCCAGCAATTGCGCGGCGAGGAACCGCCCCTTCGATTGCAGATGCCCCGCCCGCTTGCGCCGCAGCTTGGCCAGAGCGGCGAGGTCGGTGTCGAAGAAGACCAGCGCCTCGGCGCTCATGCCGCCGTTCTTGACGCAGCCGAATGACAGCGCGTCGGCCCCGGCGCAGGCTTCCCACGGGGTGCAGCCGAGGAACGCCACGGCATTGGCGAACCGTGCGCCATCGACGTGGAGTTTGAGGCCGTGTTGGACCGCGCATCCTGCAATCGCAGCCATCTCGGCGGGCTGGTAGGCGCGGCCGTATTCGCTCGCCTGAGTGACCGAGATAGCCTGCGGCTGGACCTGGTGGACATCCTTGCGGATCGCCGCGATCGCCGCGTCGATGCTGGCCGGGGTCAGCTTGGCGCCCTCGCCCTCGGCCAGGATCAGCTTGGCGCCATGGGTGTAAAAGCCCGGCGCGCCGCATTCGTCAGTCTCGATATGGGCGTCGCGGTGGCAGATCACCCCGCCATGCGGCGGCACCATGGTGGCCAGCGCGAGGCAATTGGCGGCGGTCCCGGTGGCGACCCACAGCACCGCGCTGGGCCGCCCGAACAGCGCGCCGAACGCCGCATCGAGTGAAAGGCTCAGCGTATCGTTGTCATAAGGCGGCTGCGGCGCATCGGCTGCTCGCATCGCGTCCCACACGGCGGGATGAACCGCAGCGGCATTGTCGGAAATGAATTGCATCGCCATGGTGCATGAAAGCGGGCCAAAGCTGCGTCAAGCACCAAGGCGCTGCGTCAAGCGCAGGAGTAGGTCATGGACACAGCGGCGGACAGGGTCACGATCACCCGGCACCACCACGGCAGCAGCGGCGAATACCACGCGGCAGTGGCGGGCAGCAATGCGATCGGCCGGCTGACCTGGACCGAACAGGGCAATGTGCGCGCCGCCGAACACACACTGGTCCCGTCCGAGATCGGCGGGCGCGGGGTGGCGGGTCAACTGGTCGAGGCGTTGATCGCCGATGCGCGCAAACACGGCTTCAGGATCGATCCGCAATGCAGCTATGTTGCGGCCGCGTTCAAACGCCATCCTGACTGGGCCGATCTGCGCGCCTGACCTCTCCGGGTTTCCTACAGTCCGCTGCGATGCTAGCAAGACCCTGCCACCGCAGCTGGCCACAGCGCCGCGTTGCAACCGCTCCAGGATCTGACCGAATGGCAGATAAGCTGTTGTAATTATAGGATTTGTAGCAACAGCTGCGGCATCTTTGTGCCGCCTCTTTGCCCGGTTGTGCCACCCTGTTGCAAACTTGAGCCAGGTTGTGCTGCCGCTGTGCCGCAGCTCCCGCAAAACTGCTTAATTTGGCTTTACCCCATGCCGTAAGCCGCGCTTCATGCCGCTGCGCCCATCAGGGTTGCGACCAGGGACATTGTCGTTGGAGCAACGCCATGCGCTATGTCTTTTACGCTGCCGCCGCTTTGGTTGTGGTTGCCCTGTGGTTCAACACCAGCAGTCAGGGCAGCCGAATCAAACGGCACATGACCGAACACCCGGCCGATCCGGCGCAGCTCTACGCGAGCTAGCGCCGGCTCGCGCCTCACCCGAGAATCGCCGGAAGGTCGAGGCCCTGTGTCCGCGCGCAATCGAGCGCGATATCGTATCCCGCATCGGCGTGGCGCATCACCCCGGTGGCGGGATCGTTCCACAGCACGCGGTCCAGCCGCCGCGCAGCGTCCGCCGTGCCATCGGCCACGATCACCATGCCCGAGTGCTGCGAATAGCCCATCCCCACCCCGCCGCCGTGGTGCAGCGAGACCCAGGTCGCGCCGCTGGCGCAGTTGAGCAGCGCATTGAGCAGCGGCCAGTCCGACACCGCGTCCGACCCATCCAGCATCGCCTCGGTCTCGCGGTTGGGGCTGGCGACCGAGCCCGAATCGAGATGATCGCGCCCGATCACCACCGGCGCGGAAAGCTCCCCCGAGGCGACCATTTCATTGAACGCCAGGCCAAGCCGGTGGCGATCCCCCAGCCCGACCCAGCAGATCCGCGCGGGCATCCCCTGAAACTTGATCTTTTCGCGCGCCATATCGAGCCAGCGGTGCAGCGCCGGGTTGTCCGGCATCAGCTCCTTCACCTTGGCGTCGGTCTTGTAGATATCTTCGGGATCGCCCGACAGCGCGGCCCAGCGGAACGGGCCGATCCCCCGGCAGAACAGCGGGCGGATATAGGCGGGGACGAAGCCGGGGAAGGTAAAGGCATCGGCCACGCCTTCATCGAACGCGACCTGACGGATGTTATTGCCATAATCGGTGGTTGGCACGCCCCGGCGCTGAAATTCGAGCATCGCCTCGACATGGCGCGCCATGCTGGCCTTGGCGGCTGTGGCCACGACTTCTGGCTCGCGCTCGCGCTTCTCGGTCCATTCGGCCACAGTCCACCCGGCGGGCAAATAGCCGTTGACCGGATCATGCGCGCTGGTCTGGTCGGTCAGCAGGTCGGGCTTGATCCCGCGGCTAAGCATTTCGGGCAGCAGTTCGGCGGCATTGCCGAGCAGTCCGACCGAGACCGGGACCTTGCTCGCTTTGGCCTCGTCGATGATGCCCATCGCCTCGTCGATCGTCTCGGCCATGCGGTCGAGATAGCCGGTGCGCAGCCGCATCTCGATCCGGCTGCGCTGGCATTCGATCGCGATGCAGCTCGCGCCCGCCATCACCGCAGCGAGCGGCTGCGCCCCGCCCATCCCGCCCAGCCCGGCGGTGAGCAGCCAGCGCCCCGCCAGATCGCCGCCATAATGCTGGCGGCCCATCTCGACGAAAGTCTCGTAAGTGCCCTGCACGATCCCTTGCGTGCCGATGTAGATCCAGCTCCCCGCAGTCATCTGGCCGTACATTGCCAGGCCCTTGCGATCGAGCTCGTTGAAGTGCTCCCAGGTCGCCCATTTGGGCACCAGATTGGAATTGGCGATCAGCACGCGCGGGGCGTCGGCATGAGTCTGGAACACCCCGACCGGCTTGCCCGACTGGACCAGCAAAGTCTGATCGTCCTTCAACCGGCGCAGCGTTTCGACAATCTTGTCATAACTTTCCCAATCGCGCGCGGCGCGGCCGATCCCGCCGTAAACCACCAGCTCCTCAGGCCGCTCGGCGACATCGGGGTGGAGGTTGTTCATCAACATCCTGAGCGGCGCTTCGGTCAGCCAACTGAGCGCCGAGAGCTCGGTCCCGGTGGCGGGCAGAATCACGCGGCTGTTGTCGAGACGGGTCATGCTGGTCCTTTGGCGAAAGTGAGGCAGGCACCGATCAGCGCGCGCAGCGTAGGACCGATCGTCGGTTTGGTGGAGAGCTGAGCGGGCCAGTTGTCTGGCGATGGTTCGGCCGGTTCAGCCATGTAGCCGCGCATCGCCAGTTCCATCTGCACCGCATGAACGCCGCTCTCGGGCGCACCGTAATGCCGGGTGGTCCAGCCGCCCTTGAACCGGCCGTTGCTGACGTAAGACTGGCCAGAAGCAGCGCAAACCTCGACCAGCGCGGCCTCCAGCGCCGGAGCGCAGGTGACCCCGCCGTTGGTGCCGAGGTTGAACTGCGGCAGCTCGCCCTCGAACAGCCGCGGGATGGAGCTGCGGATCGAATGGGCGTCGTAGAGCACCACCGCCGGATAAACCGCGCGCAGCCGCGCGATCTCGGCGGCCAGCGCGGCGTGATAGGGTTCGAAGAAAGTTTTGCGGCGCCACGCGATCTCGTCCGCTTCGGGATCGAACCCGCGATAGAGCGGCGCGCCGTCGAAGGTGGTGGCGGGGCACAGCTCGGTGGTCGCCTGCCCCGGATAGAGCGACGCACCCGAGGGATCACGGTTAACGTCGATGATCGAGCGGCTGACCTGGGTGGCGACGGTGGTCGCACCGAGTTCGCGCACGAATTCGTAAAGTTCGCCAATCCACCAGTCGGCATCGCGCCGCGCCAGCCACGGCGTGACGAAGCGGTCCTCGACTCCGCCCAGTGCGGTCCCGCCATGGGGGAAGGCGACCACCAGCGGCGCATCGCCCCGCTGGACTTCGAGCCAGTCGGTCATTCACCGACTCCCGGCAGGGCGATCCCGACCGACCGCGCCAGTGCGCCCGACCGGATCAACGCATTGGCCGCCTCCATATCGGGATGGAAATGACGGTCCTCGTCGAGCGCAGGAACCTTGGCGCGGAGGAGCGCGCGGGCTTGCTCGAGCGCCGCCGACGAAACCAGCGGCGAATGAAATTCGCACCCCTGCGCGGCCGCCAGGAGCTCGATCCCCAGCACCGCCTCGGCATTGGCGAGCATCGGCAGCAAGCGCCGGGCGCCGTGCGCTGCCATCGAGACATGGTCTTCCTGATTGGCCGAGGTCGGGATCGAATCGACCGAGGCTGGATAAGCCATCTGCTTGTTCTCGCTGACCAGCGCGGCGGCGGTGACCTGCGGGATCATGAAACCCGAATGCAGCCCCGGGCGCGGGGTGAGGAAGGCGGGCAGCCCCGACAGCGCCGGATCGACCAGCATCGCAATGCGCCGCTCGGCGATACTGCCGGTCTCGCACAGCGCCAGCGCGATCATGTCGGCGGCGAAGGCCACCGGTTCGGCGTGGAAGTTCCCGCCCGACAGCGCTTCGTCGCTCTCGGGAAAGATCAGCGGATTGTCCGACACGCCGTTGGCTTCGGTCAGCAAAGTGGTCGCGGCCTGACGCAGCAGATCGAGCACCGCGCCCATCACTTGCGGCTGGCAGCGCAGGCAATAGGGATCCTGCACGCGCGGATCATCGGCGGCGTGGCTGGCGCGGATTGCGCTGCCCGCCATCAGTTCGCGCAAGGCCGCCGCCGTTTCGATCTGACCCCGGTGCCGCCGCAGCGCGTGGATGCGCGGGTCGAACGGGGTGTCCGAGCCCTTGGCCGCCTCGGTCGACAGCGCACCGGTGACCAGGCCCGCGCGGAACAGGTTCTGCGCGCCGATCAGTGCGGCGAGGGCATTGGCGGTGGAAAATTGCGTGCCGTTAAGCAGGGCCAGACCCTCCTTAGGCCCCAATAGCAGGGGGTTAAGCCCCGCATTGGCGAGCGCCGCCACAGCCGCGACGCGCTGGCCGTCCACCCAGATCTCACCCACCCCGATCATCGCCGCGGTCATATGCGCCAACGGAGCCAGATCGCCGCTCGCGCCCACCGAGCCCTGGCACGGCACCACCGGGGTCAACCCGCGGCCCAGCATCGCTTCGAGCAGCGCGACCGTTGCCGCCCCCACCCCGCTCGCGCCTTGGCCAAGACTCGCAAGCTTCAAAGCCATCATCAGCCGCACCACCGGCACCGGCGACGGCGCGCCGGTCCCCGCCGCGTGGCTCAGCACGATATTGCGCTGGAGCGCGGCGAGGTCGGCGTCGTCGATTCGCACCGAAGCCAATTTTCCGAACCCGGTGTTGATCCCGTAAACCGGCGCACCCTTGGTAACGATCCGCTCGACCGCTGCGGCACTGGCGGAGATGCGCGGAGCGCAAGCAGGATCGAGCCTGGCCGCGCCGCCGCGATAGATCGCTTCCCATTGGCTCAGCGAAACTTCGCCGGCGGTCAGCATCACGTCGCTCATTTGCCTCTCCATATCCGGGCGTGGAGCGGGTTCGCGCCCATCCGGTAGACCAGTTCGGCCGACTCTTCGATGTCCCACACCGCCAGGTCGCAGCTTTTGCCCGGCGCGAGCGAGCCGCATTCATCTTGCAGCCCAAGCGCACGGGCGGCGGTGATCGTCACCCCGGCGAGGCACTCGGCGACGGTCAGCCGGAAACAGGTGGCGGCCATGTTCATCGCCAGCAGCAGCGAGGTGAGCGGGCTGGTGCCGGGGTTGCAATCGGTCGCCAGTGCGATCGGGACACCCGCATGGCGCAGCAGATCGACCGGCGGCAACTGCGTTTCGCGGCAGAAGTAGTAAGCGCCGGGGAGCAGCACCGCGACCGTTCCCGCTTGAGCCATCGCGGCGACGCCCGCTGCGCCGAGATGCTCGAGATGATCGGCTGACAGCGCGCCATACCGCGCCGCCAGCGCTGCGCCATTCAGATTGGACAGCTGTTCGGCGTGCAGTTTCACCGGCAGGCCCAGCGCTTTGGCCGCCCTGAAGACCCGCTCGATCTGCGCCGGGGTGAAACCGATCCCCTCGCAGAACCCATCGACTGCATCGGCGAGGTTTTCGGCTGCTACCGCCGGCAGCATCCGCTCGCACACGGCATCGATATAGCCATCGGCGTCACCCGCAAATTCGGGCGGCAGCGCATGCGCGCCCAGAAACGTGGTGACCACGCGGACCGGGCGCAACTCGCCCAGCCGCCGCGCCGCCCGCAGCATTTTCAGCTCGGCCTCCAGCTCAAGCCCATAACCGCTCTTGATCTCGATCGTCCCGACCCCCTCGGCGAGCAAAGCGTCGAGCCGGGGCAAGGCGCTGGCGACCAGCTCGTCCTCGCTCGCAGCGCGCGTGGCGCGCATGGTCGAGACGATCCCGCCGCCAGCCCGGGCGATCTCTTCGTAACTGGCGCCTTCCAGCCGCAGTTCGAATTCGCGCGCGCGGTTGCCGGCGTGGACCAGATGGGTGTGCGCATCGATCAGCGCCGGGGTGATCCAGCGTCGCTGACAATCGACTGTCTCGGCTGGTTCGAATTGCGGAGCGCCTGCGGCCGACCCGGCATAGATGATCCGCCCATCACGCGCCGCCACCAGCCCGTCAGCCACCGGTTCTGCACCGGGAATCATGGTCAGCAGCCGCGCATTTTGCCATACTGTGTCGCAGTGCATCGCCGCCTCGTGACTAGTGGATGGCGAATATGTATAGACAATTAAAATCGACTGTATAGACACAAAAGCCGGACTGCGATGCGAGACCGAAATGACCGCCACCCTGCACTTTGCCGAAGCTTTGCTGCCCTCCGGCTGGGCACGCGACCTGCGGATCGAAGTGGCAGGCGGGTGCTTCAAGCGAATCGAGGTCGGCGTCCCGGCCCAGTCTGGCGACGCGCGCCACGCGGTCGCGCTGCCGGGCCTGCCTAACCTGCACAGCCACGCCTTCCAGCGCGGCATGGCGGGCCTGGCCGAACGCCGCGGGGCTTCGTCGGACAGCTTCTGGACCTGGCGCGAGGCGATGTACCGCTTTGTGGACCGGATCGGACCCGATGATCTCCTGGCAATCGCCGCCATGGCATACGCCGAGATGCTCGAAGGGGGTTTCGCCCGGGTCGGTGAATTTCACTACCTCCATCATGCTCCGGACGGATCGCCTTACGCCGGTCCCGCGATGGCCGAAGCAGTCGTCGCGGCCGCCGCCGAAACCGGGATCGCCCTGACCCTGCTGCCGGTGTTCTACGCGCATTCCGGGTTTGGCGGACAGCGCCCCGGTTCCGGCCAGCGCCGGTTCGTGTGCACGCTGGACCAGTTCACCAAGCTGCGTGACGCGAGCGGGACAGCGCTCGCCGCCTTGCCCGATGGCGTGCTCGGCCTCGCCCCGCATTCGCTCCGCGCGGTGACGCCCAACGAGTTGTCTGCCCTGTCGGCTATGGATGGCGGTGGCCCGGTTCACATCCATGTCGCCGAGCAGCCGGCCGAAGTCGCCGATTGCCTCGGCTGGAGCGGCGCGCGCCCGGTCGAGTGGCTGCTCGGCAACGCGGCGGTCGATCGCCGCTGGTGCCTGATCCACGCCACCCACATCACCGCGCAGGAAAGCGATGCGCTGGCCGCGTCGGGCGCAGTCGCTGGCCTGTGCCCAATTACTGAGGCCAGCCTCGGCGACGGTCTGTTTCCCGCCCCGCGCTTTATCGCGGCGGGCGGGCGCTGGGGGATCGGCAGCGATTCGAACATCAAGATCGATGGACCCGAGGAGCTCCGCTGGCTCGAATATGGCCAGCGGCTGGGCGAACAGGCGCGCAATGTGTTGGCCGGTGAGCCCGGCGCGAGCACCGGCGGCGCGCTGTACCGCTCCGCCTTGCAAGGCGGAGCGCAGGCGCTGGGCGCGCCGATGGGGCTGGCCAAGGGCAACAGCGCCGACTTCCTGACACTGGATCCGGATCACCCGTCGCTCACCGGCGCAAGCGCAGATCGCTGGCTCGACGGCCTGATATTCTCGGCAGGGCGCAGCGCCATCGACGGCGTGTGGCGGCGTGGCAGGCAAGTCGTTGCTGGTGGGCGGCACCGCGACCGCGAGGCAATCGCCGCGCGCTATCGCAACGTGCTGGCCAAGCTGTTGGCGTGACCGTCGCGCCGCTCCACGAACGTATTCGCCGCGAGATCGAGGGGCAGATCCTCTCGGGCGCATGGCCGCCGGGCGTGCGCGTGCCGGGCGAGATCGAGCTGATGGTGCAATATGGCTGCTCGCGGATGACGGTGAACAAAGCACTCTCGGCGCTGGCGCATGCGGGCCTGGTCGAGCGCCGCCGCCGCGCCGGGACCTTTGTCGCCCGCCCGCGCTCGCAATCGATGGTGCTCGAGATTACCGACCTCGCCCGCGAAGTCAGTGCGCGCGGGCAGGACTATGCGTGGCAATTGATTTCGCGCCGTGAGACAAACTCTGCGCTGTCCGAGATGCCCGGCCCGGTGCTCGAAGTGGCAGGCGTGCATCTGGCCGACAACACGCCGCTCGCCTTCGAACACCGCCTGATCAGCACCGCGCAGGTCCCCGAAGTGCTGACCGCCGATCTAACCGCAACCGCACCCGGCACTTGGCTGCTGGGTCACGTCCCATGGACCGAAGCCGAGAACCGCATCAGCGCCAGTGCCGCCAGTTCCACAGTCGCTCGCGCCCTCGGCATCGCAGCAGGCGCTCCATGCCTCACCGTAACCCGCCGCACCTGGCGCGGCGGCGCTCGGGTGACGCTGGTCCATCAGCACTTCATCGCCGAGCGCCACGAACTGGTCGCGCGGTTTGGGGCTGCCGAAGATCGGAAAGTCCGGCGGAATGGTGCGTGACGCAGTGTGCGGCAACCCAGGCTCGCCTTCCAAATTCCCTGTTTCGGTCGTTTTCCAAACGTCAGGGATGCCTGGTGACGCTTGAAAGGGCTCGATTCCGGTCATTTCGCGCGTCCTCCCCCATCAATCGCGAAAATTATCAGGGAATTCCATCAATCCGGAACAGGGAACGTCCGAAGCCCGAACAGGGAAGTGTGCAGACACGAGCGTTACCTTCAAATGATGGTTTGACAGACATGAAAAAGCTGCTCTGCGATTCGCCTCAACTGACGGAGCGAATTCATGGAAGCAGTTTCACCGTACCAGATCTTCAGTCCGATCCACGTCGCTTGGCTCCATCACAGGGATCGGCTTGGCCTTGATGTGCTGCCCGCAGACTTGGATTCCATTGCGGCCAACCAAGCCGATGCAATTACTGATTCGCTTTTTGTCGAGTATTTTGCCCGCGCTGCGGCGGGGCAGCTGCGGCGCAAGCGCGGGCGTAAGCCAGTTCGGGAGCAAGGCTTCGGCCGACTGACCTGGGCCGGTATCCTCCTTGATGACGAAGTCGATGCGATATGGGCCGATCGCCGCTCGGGCAACCGGAAGCGGCTGCGCTCCGATGAGTCGCCTATCCACGAAGCGGCCGAAATGGTTGCGCGAGAATTGCGTTACGGCTCCGGCAGATCGCTGCTCAATCTGCTCTCCCGGCACCGGTTCCGCTGAAAATCTGTGAAAGATTTCGGGCTCGATGCCCGACTAACGAAGGGCTTCTTCAACGAAGGAGCTCTTTGAAATGTCTGATATCCCACACCTGGACGGGCACAAGCTCGTCCACCTCGACCCGGCGTGCCTCAAGCCGCATCCGGACAATCCGCGGACCCACTCGAAGGAGCAGGTGCGCAAGATCGCCGCCAGCATCAAGCGCTTCGGGTTCCGCAATCCTGTGCTGGTCGATGACGAGAACCGGGTCATTGCCGGTCATGGACGGCTCCTGGCTGCGGCCGAACTCAAGCTCCCGATCGTTCCCGTCATCCAGCTGTCGGGAATGACCGAAGCGGAACGGCGGGCCTATATCATTGCCGACAATCGCCTCGCCGAATGCGCCGGTTGGGACGAGGAGCGGCTCGTTTCTGAACTGGCTGCAATCGCGTCGTTCGACCCGGAGTTCGATCTCGCTCTGACCGGGTTCGATGGCGGGGCCCTCGAACGGCTGCTGGAGGAGGCGATCACCGGACCGACCGGTAGCGATGCGGGACCGGAGAGCGATCCTGACGCGCCGCTGATCAGCCGGGTCGGCGACCTATGGACCCTCGGTGACCACCGCGTTGTCGTCGGTGATGCCCGGGATCCGGCCGTGCTTGACGCGCTGATGGCGGGCGAGAGGGCGCAGATGGTCATTACCGACCCGCCGTACAATGTCCCGATCAACGGTCACGTCTGTGGTCTTGGCAAGGTCCGCCATGCCGAATTCGCAATGGCGGCGGGCGAGATGAGCGCAGCCGAGTTCCAGGCCTTCCTGGAGGCCACCCTCGGCAACATGGCACGGGTCAGTTGTGATGGCTCGATCCACTACGTGTTTATGGACTGGCGTCACATGAGGGAAATCCTCGGGGCCGGGGATGCGGTCTACAACGAACTCAAGAACCTCGTCGTCTGGAACAAGGACAACGGCGGAATGGGCGCCTTCTACCGTTCGAAGCACGAACTCGTTTTCGTGTTCAAGAAGGGAAAGGCTAAGCACGTGAACAACTTCGAACTCGGCCAGCATGGCCGTTACCGGACCAATATCTGGGATTATCCCGGGATCAGTTCGGTCGGCCACGACCGCGATGATCAGCTGGCCATGCACCCGACGGTCAAGCCCGTCGCGCTGATTGCCGATGCGATCCGTGATTGCTCGAAGCGCGGCGGGATCGTGCTCGACGCGTTTGGCGGGTCGGGGACGACGCTGATCGCGGCGGAGGAAACCGGGCGCAAGGCGCGGCTCGTCGAAATCGATCCGGGGTATGCGGACGTGATCGTGCGGCGCTGGCAGGCGATGACCGGCAAGCCGGCAATCCACGAGGTCATCGGCTTGCCCTTTGACGAGTTCGAAGCCCGGTTAGACTGACGGCGGGATGGGCGGGCAACGACGAAAGTCGCTGCCCGCTTCCGTCTACCCGGAAAACCGAAAATCCATGAAAGATCCGCACGCCTGAAACGGCCAGTCAGCCCGCATGAAGGATGACGAAGAAAAGGTCGGCTACCGTCGGCCGCCGAAACAGCACCGCTTCCGGAAAGGCAGCAGCGGCAACCCCAAAGGCCGGCCGCGCAAGCCCAGGTCGCCGCTTCTGATCAACGATGCCGATATCTTCCGCCGGCTTGATGCGGAGGAAATCGAGATCGGCGGAAATGTGATGACGAGGCGGGAAGCCGAAATGCGCCGCCTGTTCCAGCTTGCCGTCAAGGGTGACCGAAAGGCGCGCCGTCTCGCTGAACGGATCTGGGGCTCCAGTGCCGGCAAGGGCCGTGGCGGCGGCGTGATCGAAGTACCCTTCGATGAATTCATGGAGAAGTACACATGAAGCCCAGGATGATCGACAGCCCGGAAGCGTTTCTGGCGGAGATGTTCAGCATGCCCGTGACAATCGAGGGCGTCGAAATGACGACGCGCGAAGCGTATATCCGCGCGATCCAGGCCCGGGCCCTCGCAGGTGATGCCGACAGTCTGGTCCAGCTCGATCGGCTGCGCCGGGCCTGCGGCGCCGACGAAATCGTTCGGGCAGGCTGTCTTGTCGTTCCGGCGGCTCTGCCGCTCGATGAGTGGGCACGGATTGCTGCCGAGCAGCAGCGGCCGTTTCGCGAAAATCCGAACGGGGATGCGGTCTAGTCAGCCCGTTCCAGAACCTGCGAAGCGATCGCCTGCGTGGTGCGATCCGCAAGCTCGTCGAGGTAACGCAGCTCATCGGTCCCGGGC